>NZ_JBHZAV010000154.1:0-21453 GCF_042754445.1 Embleya sp. NPDC059213 | reverse complement strand
CACCATCACTCACACCCAGGCTTGGAGAGGTCATGCCCCACTCGTCCCCGTGGACCATCGGCGACAACCTGTGGCGCAAACTCGGCGACGGCAACCACCACTTCGGCACTATCACCCGCGTCTGGCAGGACACCGACGGCCGATGGATGGTCGAGTACACCCGCGGCTGGAGCCGAGCAGCACGGGAAACCCACATCGCACCGGCCGACGAGATGTACAGCGCCAGTACGGCCCCCTCGCGGCCGGTGTGACCTACCCGAGCCGGACCTGCCATCGGTCCGCCGGCAACTCTTGGACCGCTGCGGGCCAACCGTCGCGCGAGAACCTGGCGACCTTCACGGCAGGGGCATCGGACTGCTCCATTCATCGTGTCTCGTCTCCATCCGCCCACCTCCACCTGCGTGGGGACTTCCCTTGGTGAAGCCGGTATTCGAATGGTGGAACTTTTCATATGGAAAAGGGAGTGTCACGTGTGTGGGGTAGGGGTGCGGCGGTAGGCGTCGGGGGTTTGGCCGGTCCAGCGGTGGAAGGCTCGGCGTAGGGCTCGGGCGTCGGTGTAGCCGAGGCGGCCGGCTATGGATTGGACGGGGAGGTCGGTTTCGCGGAGCAGGGTGCCGGCGCGTTCGTGGCGGACGGATTCGATTTCGTCGCGCCAGGTGGTTTCCAGGTCGCTCAGCCGGCGTTGGAGGGTGCGTGGGCTCATGGCCATGCGTTGGGCGACGAGTTCGAGGCTGAGTTCCTCGCCGAGGGCTTGGGCGACTTCGGAGCGGAACCTGCCGTGCCAGCCTGCTGCGGGGCGGGCGTTCTCCAGGACGTTGTCCGCGTATCGGCGCAGGATCAGGGCGAGTTCGTCGTTCGGGCCGGCCGGGCGTGGTGGTTCGGTGTCAAGGTCGAGGAAGGTCACCGAGTTGGTGCGGGCGCCGAAGTCGATGGCGCGGGTGCCGAACGCCTCGATCAGGTGTCGGTGGTTCTTCGGGGCCTCGTGGGCGAGGGCGACGTGGACGGGGACCACCCCCGGCCCGCGTGCGTCCCGGGCCCGCCTGAGCATGAGCGCCATCGCGAATTCGTCGATCACGGTCACCGCCGCCGGCGAGTAGGGCGCGATGCCGTACGTGATGGTCAGCCGCCGGTCCTCCTCGATCACCGTCATCTCGGCGCCCGGGTCGGTCATGGTCGGCAGGTAGCGGGCGGCGTCGCGGCAGCCGTCGGCGAACGTACCGCCGGTGGTGAACAGGTAGTCCCAGACGTGCAGTCGCCCCTGCGCGGCGGTCTCCGCGGCTCGGACGCCCGCGCCCGCCGGACTGCCGTGTGCGACCAGTTCCCAGAGTCGGACCAGGGTCGCGGTGGGCACACGCAACAGCGGATCCGCGAGCGTCTCCGGCTCCAGGCCCGGCAGATGCGCGAGTTCGCTGTGGGCCACCCCGGCCCCGAGCGCGGCATCTCGCACAAGGCGTGCCATGTGCGATGAAACCGTGTTGTCGATCACTGCCGGAGCATATCCGGATGGTCAAGCGCAATACAGATCCGGGAAGTGGCGTGGATGGTCCCCTGCTCGGCGTGAAGTGTCCCCCCGGATTCGGGCAGCCGGATACGACTCGGCGGCGGCCGGGATCCGGGCCCGATGGGCGGCTCGGATCCGCCGCCGCCGTGGGTCGCGCGGCCAAGGCAGGGCGAACGGGCCGACCGCGGCCATCGATGCCGCAGTCGGCGGGTGGGTCAGGGGCCGACCGTGCCGTCGATGCCCTCGCGGAGGAAGTCGGCGTGGCCGTTGTGTCGGGCGTACTCGTGGATCAGGTGCAGCATGACCAGGCGCAGCGACACTTCCTCGTCCCACTTGGCGTTGTGGCCGGTCACGTCGAGGGATTCGGCGGCGGCCTCGATCCGGCGCGAGTGCTCGATCTCGGCCTCCCAGGCGCCGAACGCCTCCGCGCGGGTGGACGTACTCGCGTCGTAGGCCACCTGGAAGTCGCCCTGGTCCGACCACACGAGCGGGATGTCCTCGCCGTTGATCACCCGTCGGAACCAGTTCCGTTCGACCTCGGCCATGTGTCGGACCAGGCCGAGCAGGGAGAGGGTCGAGGGCGGCATCGACTGGCGGCGCAGGTCTTCGTCGGAGAGGTCGTCACACTTCATCGCAAGCGTCGCCCGGTGGTAGTCGAGGAAGCTGCGGATCATCTCGCGCTCGCCGGCGATCACGGGCGGCTCGGGGCGTTGGGTGGGCATGGGGGTGGCTCGCTTTCGGTCGGGGCGGGGGGGGGGGGCGGGCTTTTGGTGGGTGGGCGCGCGTAGACCACGGTCGGGCCGCGCGGGAGCATTGATTCTGCGCGATGTGGTCGGCCGGGAGTAGGCGGGGGCGGCTCGGGCTTCGGCGTGGTGGGTTGTTACGGAGCGTATCCCTGGCCGAAGTCGCGCACGATGCGCTCGACGGCGCGCCGGGCGTAGGTGTCGGTGGTACCGGCCGGCCCTGCTGTTCGCGTCGCCGAGAATCTCGCGCAGCGTCCGGGCCGCGAGATCGGCGTGTTCGGGACCCAGGGCCGCGATTCCCGTCGCGGCGTCGACCCGGGCCAGGACGTCCGTCGCAGCCGAACAGGCGGCGGTACGCAGGGCCTCGGTCGCCGGCGCGACGTGCTCGGGGCCGCACCGGGCCAGGGCGCAGACGGCCGCGATCCGCACGCACGGGTCCGTGTCGGTCGCGGCCGGCACGTCGTTTCGGCGGACAGGATGCGGAGCAGGCGGACCAGTGCGCTGCGATCGGCGGCGAGCCGGCCGGCCGTGACGCGAAGCGGCAACAGCCGTTCGGGGCGGACCGTTCGAGCGGCGCCCGTCGGGTCGGTCGCGGTGTCCGTTGCTCGCGTCGCGTCCGTCGCCCGTGTCGAGCCCGTCGCGTAGGCGGCGGCCGGCGACGCCGCCAATTGCAGACTCAGCGTCGACTTGCCCTGGCCGGCACCGCCGGTGATCAGCACATGGCGGTGCAGCCCGAGGGTCTCCTCGGCGGCCCGGGCCGGGGCCACCGGTTGTACGGCCGACTCCATCGGTACGAACTGTCGCCTGTGGCGCTCCGCGTCGGGTCGGTTGCGCTCGTGCTTACGGAACTCCTCGCGGACTTCGACCGCGGTGCCGGTGGTCGGCGCGCTGCGGACCTGTTGACGTACGTAGACGGTGGCCAGGCCGTCGAGTGGCGCGTCGTACAGCCGGCAGGTGAAGTTGCGGGCGGCGATGGCCTGGGCGTGCAGCAACTCCCTTATGTGTGGCGCCAATCGAGGCGCCTAGTCGGTCGTCGCCGAGGGGTGTCGGTTCCACCACGGCACGATCCGGGCACCGTGGTCGTCGTTGCGTTGTTGCGGTGCGGGGAAGCCCGACTCCGCCAACACGCGGTGCAGATGGGCGTGCACGGTGGCCAGGTCCAAGGCCCGCGGCCCGCCCGGGACACCGTGCTCCAGGACGTCGGTCAACCGGCCGGTGAAGGCGGTGTATCGCTCGCCGACCGGGGCGACCGCCTGCCGGGTCGCCGACACCGCGGCCAGGACGTAGGTGCCCTCCACCCGGGAGAGTTCGGCAAGTCGGCTGTCCTTTGTGCCCATTGCGCCGGTCAGGGCGCGGCCGGCGAAGCAGCAGTCCAGGAGTACCGCCTTGGCGGGGACGCGACGGGCCGAGCGCAGCACGTTGCGCACGTCCTGGAACGGCAGTGTGGTGTAGACGCGGTCGGGGCGGCAGTGCGGCAGGGACAGGAGCAGGTCCTCGGTGTCCGGCGAGATCAGGCCGTGGCCGGCGTAGTACGGCAGCACCAGGTCGGTCGCGGCGGCGGCCGCGTCGGTCAGCGCGTCCAGGACCTGGTCACGGTGTTCGGGTTGTTCGATCACCACACGGTTCTGCGCCGGCAGCCCCCACACCTGCGGATCGGTGAGCAACTCGCGCAGGCGGGCCAGGTTCCGGGCCACCGCCGGCAGCGGTGTCAGGTGCGCGAAGTCGTGCGAACCGACCAGGACCACCCGGGAGCCGTGCGGATCGTGTGGCGCGGCACTCACGTTGCCCAGGCCCGGCCGCCGCTTCGGTCGCCGATCCGCACACGCATCCATCCCCCTTGGCCGGCCGAGCAGTTCAGCGTAGTGGGAGTGGGACGGCCGGCAGGTACGTTCGTGGGACCGGGCGGCCGAGGGCCTGCTGTCGACGACCGCTCCGCAAGCGCCGATTCGTCGGTCGGGGTGTTCGGCGGGCGGGCCGAGTCACCTTCCGCGGCCTCCACTCGTACGGGTGGTCTTCCCCACGTTTGCGCAGGCTTCGGACGAAGTCGGAGCCGAGTCGGCCGGATGCCGCCGGAGAGTGCCGCCGAATCGGCGTGGGCATTGCCGGGCGACGTCCGTCGCGAGTGTGTCCCGGGCATGCTGCGGGCGGGTCACAGGCCGGATCGAGGCGTGACGTCCGTCCGAAGGCGATCGTTTCTTCAACCGAACGTTTGCAGCCGCAAGCAGGCTCTTGTCCCCGTTCGAGTTGGAGGCTGTCGTGTGTGGTTCCCAGGTGCCCGGACCCCGCCCGTTCGCCGCGTCGACCTGGCCGGAGCGGTACGCGCAACCCGACGCCGGCGCCGGTTGTTCGATGTGCGCCAAGGACTTCACCGCGCCCGACATCGGCTGGGGGCTGTTGCTCAAGCGCGGCGTGTACGGCAACGCGTATCTGTGGCGCGCCGGTCGGGTACGCGGCTACGTCGTGGTGGTCTGGACCGGGGGACACGTCGCCCGATTGACCGCGTTGTCCGCCCGCCAACTCGCGGGCTTCATGGCCGAGGTGACCTCGGCCGGCCGCGCGATCGAGGCGCACTATCGGCCGGTGCCCAAACTCAACGTGTCCCTGCTCGGCAACGACATCCCGCACCTGCACGCACACCTGATCCCACGTCGCCCCGACGAGCCGACACCGGAACGCGTCCCGGCCTTCGCCCACTTGGACCACGACCGGCAGGACGAGGACCGGATCCAGTCCGACGCCGCGGCGTTGCGCGCGCTGCTGGCCCATACCGGCGCAACCGATGCGGCCGGCCTGGCGGACGACGCGATCGGAGCCGACCCGCCCGACCCGGGCGCCGCCGGTCGACCCTGAACGCGCCGGAGGCGGGTCGGCGCGGACCACGTACTGCGGCTCGCGTCGGACGAGGCCACCTCCCGACGCCGCCACCGCCGCCGACGGCGCGAGGCGGCCCTGCCGTGACCTGGCCCGTCCCGTCGTCGGCGTCGAGCTGCCGCAGTGAGCGTGGCCGCCGGGCTCGCCTACTCCCTGGACACCCGGCCGCGCGGTACCTCCGGCGAACTGCGCCGCCGGGTCTCCCGACGCGACGAACCGAACCCGGCCCGGACGCCGGGCGGCCTGACCGCCCTGCCCCCGGGCGACGCCGCCACACTCGGCCTACCCGTGGCCCGGGCGACGCCGCCGCGCTCCGCCTGCCCGTGGCCGCGCCGCGGTCGACGGCGAGTCTGCGCGCGTCGGCGTCGCTCGGGGCAGCCGGCTCACGGCGCACGCCCCGATGTCGTGCGGGCGGAGGGTCGCTGGTCGGAGGCTAGGGTCGGAGCGTGGACGCAACGCGGGTGCCGAAGGCGCCCTGCTCGCCGCGGTCGACGGATCCGGCGGGCTTCCTCATCCTCCCCGTCCCGATCAGGTAAGGACGTTCGCTCATGGGTGTTGTCGACGTGAACGCCTCAGGTGACGCAGGTTCCGTTGACGCAGGTTCTGCCGACGCAGGTGCCGCGGGCGCCGGGCAGGCCGGGTATCGGCGCTCGGCCGGCTCACCGCGTGGCGAGGCACGCCGGCGCGAGCTGCTCGATCGGGTGACCGAGGACCTCGCGGTCAACGGCCTCGTCGACTTCTCGTTGCGCCGGGCCGCCCGGGCGGCGGGGACCACGCACAAGGTGCTGCTCTACCACTTCGACGGTGCCGACGACCTGCTCAAGCAGGCGATTGTGCAACTGCGCGACCGGCGCATAGGCAAGTCGTCGGCCGCTGCCGGCGGCGGGTCGACCCGGTTGTCCCTGGGCGAATGGGTGCGCGTGGTGTGGCCCATCCTGGTCGGCGAGGAGGCGCGGGTCCTGGATCAGGCGATCGGCCTGGCGATGTACGACCCCGAGCGTTACGCGGAACTCGGTCGCGGCGCGTCCCAGCAGTATCTGCCCACCCTGCTGGCCGTCTGCCCCGAGCACTGGGCGGACCGACGCAAGCTGGAGGTGGCCGAGATGATCCTCGCGGTATTGCGCGGCTTCCTGGTCGACGCACGCACCAGCGGCGACCTGGACGGCGTCGCCGCCGGATTCGACGCGCTGACCCGAGCGCTGGAGCGCGAGGAGGCCGCCGACGCGTAGCCGCGACGGCCACCCGCGCAGCGCGCCGAAGGGCCGGGGAAGCGGTGTGGACAGTTTGCGAACCGCGTGGTTCACTTTTTCGAAGGATGAAGCGTCGTCCATGCGGAGGTCGGTGTGCCAACGTCCAGGGAACGCGAGAAGGTCCACTTCGTCAGCGGCGGGACACGGTGCGCCGCGTGGCACTATCCGGGAGACAACGGCGCCTGCGTGGTCATGGCCGGCGGCTTCGCGGTGACCAAGGAACCGGGCACCGACCCGTTCGCGAAGCGGTTCCACGAGGCCGGGTTCGGTGTACTGGCCTTCGACTACCGCCGGTTCGGCGAAAGCGGGGGGCAGCCGCGCCAGGTGGCCTCGATCCGCGGGCAACTCGCCGACTGGCAGGCCGCGATCGAGTTCGCCGGGACGCTGCCCGGAGTCGACCCGGCCCGGCTCGCGGGCTGGGCGTTCTCCGTCTCCGGCGGCCACGTCCTGCGCGTCGCGGCCCGCTCGCCGCGCCCGGCCGGACCGGGCCTCGCGGCGGTGATCGCGCAGACCCCGAACGTGGACGGCCCGATCGTGCTGCGCGCCGCCGCGCGGTACCAGACGTCCCTCGCGTTGTTGCGCCTCGCCGGTCGCGGAATCCTGGACGCGCTCGGCGGCGCGGTCGGCCGCCCGCCGCTGCTGGTGCCGCTCGCCGGTGCACGGGGCACGGTCGCGCTGCTCGCGACGCCGGACGCGCCGGAGGGGGACCGGGCACTGAACCCGGACAACATCCACCCGGACTGGCAGCAGGCGGTCGCCGCTCGTTCCACGCTCGCCCTCGGCTGGTATCGACCCGGACGGGACGCCCACCGGGTACGCTGCCCGATCCTGATCGTGGTGTGCGACCAGGATCGCACCGCGCTCGCCGAACCGGCCGTCGCGGTGGCGCGTCGGGCCCCGCACGCCGAACTGCTCCGGGTGCCCGGTGGACACTACGCCCCCTTCACGAGCGCGCACGAGCAAGTGGTCGAGGCCGAACTGACCTTTCTACGACGGCACTTGTCGAAGGCCGTTCCAACGGCCGCCGATCCGGCCGCCGACTTCGATCCGGCCGCCGCCGAGTTCGCCCCGGCCGCCGCCGACCCGCGAGGCCGAGCCCGATGACCCTGCGCGAGATCGAGCTGTCCGCCGGGACGATCGAATATCGGGACACCGGTGAGACCCGAAGCACCGGTCCCACCATCGTGCTATTGCACGGCCTGCTGATGGACGCCTCCCTGTGGGACGGCCCGATCGCCGCGCTGTCCGCCGAACACCGGTGCGTGGCGCCCACGTTGCCGTTTGGTGCGCATCAGCACGCGATGCGGGCCGACGCCGACCTGTCGCTGCCCGGAATCGCCCGGCTGGTCGCGGAGTTCCTCGACCGCCTCGACCTGGACGACGTCACGCTGGTCGGCAACGACACCGGCGGCGCACTCGTGCAATTGCTGATCCGCGACGGCGCGACCGAGCGGGTGGGCCGGATCGTACTGGCCTCGTGCGACGCGTTCGACAACTTCCCGCCCGGCCTGACCGGCCGGACGCTGCTGCTCACCGGGAAGCTCTCGCCTCGGCTGTTCGGGCTGTTCATGCAACAGATGCGGCTCCGCCCGGTGCGCCGCCTGCGGATCGCGTTCGGGTGGCTGACCAAGCGCGGCGACGCGGTGACCGCCCGCTGGCTCGCGCCGATCCTGACCCGGGCCGAGATCCGGCGCGACGCGGTACGGATGTTGCGCGCGGCGGGCGCGGACACCGACCTCCTGCTCACCGCCGCCGAGTCGCTGCCCGCCTTCGACCGCCCCGCCCTGGTGGTCTGGGCGAGCGAGGACCGCGTGATGCCGCCCGACCACGGCCGCCGTCTGGCCGAACTCCTCCCCCGGGGGCGACTGGTCGAGATCCGGGACAGCTACACCCTCATCCCACTCGACCGTCCCACCGAACTCGCGCGAGCCATCCACGAGTTCACCGACACACCCGAGACGGCCAGATGATCCCGCCCCGGCACCCGCGCGCACCGGCGGCGTGCCGGGCCCACCCCCGTCTCAGCGCCCGGCCGACAACGGCGACCGACCACGACCGTCGCCGCCCATCCCGGCGCGATCGCGGCCCCGATCCCCATCCCGACCTCGATCCGGCAGCGCCCCCCGCACCAACACGCGCACCATCGCCACCCCCGCCCCCACCGCGATCACGTGCAGGATCGCCGCAGCGGCAAGGTTCTCCGGCAACGTCGTGTCCGGCGGGCTCGCGAGCGCCACATACAGGGTGAGCGGCAATTTCCAACCGCTCCAGGCGAACAGCGAGCCCGACCCGATCCAGCCCAGCGCGATCGGGAGCCGGCGAGCGAGCCTGCCCGGCCGGCCGCAGGCGATCATCGCGGTGGCAACGGCCGCCACCAGGGCCCAACTTCCCCAGAGCCCGGTCAGGATCCGCCAATCCGCGTCCCGCGCCTGCGGATGCGCGATGCCCCACGTGCCGCCGATCACCCAGTACAGCCACACCACGCCGAGCCCGCCGCCCGACACCGCCGACCATGGGACGTGCCGCAGGCTCGACCGGCCGGCCGCGCCCCGATCCCGGACCGCATCACCGACCCGCCCGGCGAGTACGTCCGGCCAACGTCGACGCAGATACGCGGGCAGCGCGAGCGCCAACCCCAACCCCATCCCGACGAAACCGAGCTGAATCAGGGCCGCCTCCCACCCCGGCATCGTCGCATCACCCGCACCGTCACCGGCCCCCACCGCCGATCCGTCGGCCGACTCCGAGTCGCCACCCGAGGACGCCCACAGCGAACTCAGCACCGCATACGGCAACACCGAAACCAGAAACCCGGTCCCCACCCACGCGCAGAACGCCAATGGAGCGCCCGGTATCCGCATTCCCCACGGGCGAACCAGCGCCAGGGCCACCGCGATCCCGATCGCCGCCATGCCCACCGTCGCCGTGTTGAGCACCACCCACTCGGCCGGGCCGAACCCCGCGCCGGTCGGCAACACGCCGATCAGCGAACCGATCACCCACGACGCCTTGATCACCGGATAGGGCGTCATCGCGAGCACCGCTCCGTACGCCGCGACCCGGCCCACCCGGTCCCACCCGATCCATCGCCACACCGGAATTCCCCCTTCGATGGCAGGAATTCCAGCCTCCGTCGCAGCGCCGGCCGTCGGCATCCCTCGGAGGTGTGCGGCCGTCCCCCGATCGGGGGACGGCAACGACCGCCCCGAGGACGACTATTCGCGAGGTTCCCCGTACCAGCGCCAACTCGTGCGCCGCTCGTGGCCCGGCAGGTCCGCGCGGCCGGTGGCCCACAACATCGTCGGCCACGGGTCGGTGTCCTGCGGGACGTCCGGGAAGAGCCGGGCCAGGACGCGTGCGCACAGGTCGGCGGGCGGGGCCCAGGTCACCCCGACGTCCTCGGCCAGGTCGTGGGTGTGCACGAGCGTCTCCACGATGCCCATCGCGGCGAAGCCCTCGGGGTCGGCGGCACCGAAGGTGTGGTGGGCCCGTACGCTCGACGGCGTCGTCCGCACCATGGCGACCAGCAGCGCGCCGCTTGCCTCCAGCACCTGCAACAACCCGTCCGGGCCCGCCGTGTGGTCCGCGTGGATCGCGTTGGCCGGGCCGCCCGGTCGCCGACTCGCCCAGACGAACGGCACCTCGCCGGACATCGGTGGGACCCTGGGGCCCAGTTGGGCGGCGTACGCGAAGAGATCGTCGCTCAGGTGCTCGACCGTCTCCCAACGATCCCACTCCAGCGCACCGGCCTTCGCCTCCCACGCCGCGGCCGGCACGCCCCGCAGCGCGGCCACCGCGAGTTGCACGGCCCGATCCAGGTCGTCGGCGGTGACCGGCCCCGGCCCGTGTTCGGGCGGCACGGTCCGCGTGCCCGGCGGGGTCGCGGGCGCGTCGTCTTCAGATGATTCGAACATGTCCGGACCGTATCGCCACGCACACCTCGAACCACCGAACCACCGAACCACCGACGGCGACATCGGCTCCGCGGTGGCGCACGAGCCGGTCGGCGGTGCACGGACGGTAGCGTGGCGACATGACCGTTGATCAGGAACTCGTCGATGCAGCGATCGAGTTGGCGCGCAACCGATTCCCCGGGCAGGACTGGTCCGGTGCGGCGGCACTGCGGCTGGACGACGGGTCGATCGTGACCGGTACCGCTCCGGAGGTGCCGAACAACGCGGTGCGGCTGTGTCACGAGACCGGCCCGATCTGCGAGGCGTACAAGCTGGGGCGGCGCGTGGTCGCCTCGGTCTGTGTGACCGCCGCCGACCAGGATCGCGGCTACTGGGTGTTGGCTCCCTGCGGGGTGTGCCAGGAACGTTTGTTCGCCTACGGGCCGGATGTGGCCGTCGGCGTACCGGAAGCGGCCGACCCGCGTCGTTGGCGGTCGCTGCGGCTGCGGGACGTGCAACCCCATTGGTTCGCGCGGGTGTTCTCCGACGACGTCTGGCCATATCGGCAGCCGGGCGACACGGATCCGGCCGGGTGGTCGGGCGACACGGATTCGGTCGGGTAGTCGCGCGGCAGCGCCGCCCCGTGGCGAACGTGCTTCCGACGGTTCGGGCGTGACGTCCGTCCGTGGCCCGTCGTTGGTCCGGGCGGAGGTGTGTGTCCCGGCACGCGGGCCGGGTTCCCGGGTCGACGCGGGCCGGCGGGCGACACCGCCGTGCAGCCGGGGGCGACGCCCGAAGCACCCGGATCGACCATGGGGAGAGCGACACTTGAGCGACCACCGCCACAATGCCATCGCCTATGCCGCCATCATCCTCGAACGCGCGGACGGCGCGGTGTTGTTCATGGAACGCAAGGACACCGGCTTCGCCGACGGCCTGCTCGCCCTGCCCGGCGGACTGGCCGACCCGGGCGAACTCCTCATCGAGGCGTGCGCCCGGGAGACCAAGGAGGAGATCGCCACCGACGTCGCCACGGCGGACCTGCGCACGGCGTACGTGTCCCAGGTGCTCGGTGAGACCGGCGCACCGGTGATCGGCTGGTACTTCCACACCACCGCCTGGTCGGGCGACCCGGTCAACGCCGAACCCGACCAATGCGCCCGGCTGACCTGGCTCGACCCGGCCCACCTGCCGCCCGATGTGGAACCCACCGACGCCACCGCGGTCACCGCCTGGCATCGCGGTACCGCGCCGACCCGGTGGGCCTGACGGCCCTCGGGTCCTTTCCACCGGTCGACGACCGCTAGGCGGGGCCCAGGCCCGCCTGATAGGCGGTAATCACCAGTTGTACCCGGTCGCGGGCGCCGAGTTTGGTGAGCAGGTGACCCACATGGGTCTTGGTGGTGCCCTCGGTGATGTGCAGGGTTCGGGCGATCTCGGCGTTGGTGCGACCTGCGGCGATCAACACCAACACCTCGCGTTCGCGCGTGGTGATCGCCCGCAACGCGGCCGGCGGTGACGTCGGGTCGGGCGCGGCCGGTCGGGCGGCGAACTCGGCGATCAGCCGCCTGGTCACGCTCGGCGCGAGCAGTGCCTCGCCGGCCGCGACCACCCGGATCGCGGCGAGCAGATCCTCGGGCGCGGTGTCCTTGAGCAGGAATCCGGCGGCCCCGTTCCGCAGTGCCGCGTAGATGTGCTCGTCCAGGTCGAACATGGTCAGGATCAACACCCGAACCCCCGGCACCCCGCCCGTACCGGTGATCAGCCGGGTCGCCTCCAGGCCGTCCATGTCCGGCATACGAATGTCCATCAGCACCACGTCGGGCCGCTCCCGGCGGGCCAGGTCCACCGCCGCCGCACCGGTGCCCGCCTCGCCGACCACGGTGAAGCCCGGCGCCACGTCGATGATGCCGCAAAAGCCCGCGCGCACCAGAGCCTGATCGTCCGCGACCAGCACCCGCACGTTCATCCGACCCGCTCCCGCAACGGCAGCACGGCGGCCACCCGAAATCCCCGCCCGGGCAACGGGCCCGCGCTGAACTCCCCGTCGTAGAGCCCGACTCGCTCGCGCATTCCGGCCAGGCCGTGCCCGTACGGCGGCTCGTACGCCTCGACGCCCGCGGTCGCCGGACCCGAGCCCACCCCGTCGTCGAGGATCTCGATCGCCAACGCGTCCGCGCGGTAGTCGATCGCCACCCGGCCGGTCGTGGTGCGCGCGTGCCGAGCGATGTTGGTCAGCGCCTCCTGCACGATCCGATACGCCGACAACTGGATCCCGGCGGGCAACTCGCGCACGTCGCCCGACGAACTCAACTCCACCCGCAACCCGGCCTCGGCGGCGCGTGCCAGCAGGGCGGGCAGATCCGCCAGGCCCGGCGCGGGCAGCCGATCCGCCGGGCCGTCCGCACGCAGCACGCCGAGCAGGCCGCGCATCTCGCGGATCGTCTCGCCGCTGATCCGGCGGATCGCCGTGAGCGCCTCCCGGGCCTGCTCGGGCCGTTCGTCGAGCACGAATCCGCCGTACCCCGCCTGCACGTTGACCACGCCCAGGCTGTGTGCGATCACGTCGTGCAACTCGCGGGCCAGCCGCAGCCGTTCCTCGGCGAACTCGGATCGGGCCAGGTCGGCGTGATGCTCGCGCAGCGCGGCGGCGTAGGCGCGATGCCGCCCGACCGCGTAGCCGATCGCCCACGCGGTGCCCACGAACAGCAGCGCGAGCCACGCGTTGCGACGCAGGTCGGCCGAACCGAGCAGCCACAACGCGCCGCCGAACAGGCCGACGCCGAGTGCCGCGAGGCCGGCCCGGGGCGGGTAGGCCACCGCCGCGCTGTACACCGCGGCCATCGAGACCAGCACCACGAACGGGCCGCCCAGCGCGAGGGCGATCGTGGTCTCCCCGGCCGCGCCCACCACCACCGCCCACGCCGCGAGCACCAGGCCCACCGCCCACCCGGGCCGGGCGCGGCGCAGCGCCAGGGCGACCGCGAGCACGGCGACCGCGAGCAGCGCGACGGTCGGCTGGGTCGAGGTCGGCTCGGGGTAGCCGCGCCGATGCGGGTCGTAGTCGTGGTAGGCGTTCAGCACTCGCATCGTGGCGATCCAGCCCCCGACCAGGGCCGCGACCACGTCCAGCGCGACCCAGTGTCGGGTGCGCAGCCTCTTGGTCAACGGGCGCAGCGGCTCCGATTTCATGCGTCGATCGTAGGGAGCGAGCCCGGTTCGGCTCATCGCCCCGGAGGTCTATGACCACGGTCGGAGACGGCACCCCGAATCGGGCCGCGCACTCGACCCGCGGTCCGACGACGGCGCGTCCGCGAACCGACACGGTGGAGCACATGGTCGGCGGCATCGGTTTCGTGCCGGTGTCGGCGGCGCGGATCGAGCGAGGGGCGGAGCAGGGCGGATGATCGAAGTGCGCGGACTCACCAAGAGATACGGCGCGCGGGTGGCCGTGGACGACGTGACGTTCACCGTCGAACCGGGGCGGGTGACCGGGTTCCTGGGGCCGAACGGAGCGGGCAAGTCGACCGTCATGCGGATGATCCTGGGGTTGGCCGCGCCGAGCGCGGGCCATGCCCGGATCGAGGGGCGGCCGTATCGCTCGTTCGACCGGCCGCTGTGCCGGGTGGGCGCGCTGCTGGACGCGGGCGCCGTGCCGGGCGGGCGCGCCGCGTACCACCATCTGGCGAGCATCGCGGCGAGCAACGACCTCCCGCGCTCTCGGGTCGACGAGGTGTTGGTCCGGGCCGGTCTGCGGGACGTGGCCCGGCGGCGGGTGGGCGGATTCTCGTTGGGGATGAAGCAACGGCTCGGGATCGCCGCCGCGCTGCTCGGTGAGCCCGGGGTGCTGCTGTTCGACGAGCCGGTGAATGGTCTCGATCCGGACGGGGTGCGCTGGATCCGTACGCTGATGCGCGACCTGGCGGCCGAGGGACGCACGGTGTTCGTCGCCGGGCACCTGATGAGCGAGATGGCGCTGACCGCCGACCACGTGATCGTGCTCGGCCGGGGGCGGGTGATCGTGGACACCGACATGGCCGAGTTCATTCGGACCGGGTCGCGGGGCGACGTGCTGGTGCGTTCGCCGCACGGCGCGGAGTTGGCCCGGGTGCTCACCGGGCACGGCGCGACGGTGACCGCCGAACCGGACGGCGCACTCGCGGTCGCGGACCTCGCGTTCGCCCGGATCGGCGAGTTGGCCGCCGCACACGGCCTGGTCGTGCACGAGCTGGGTGCCCGGCAGGGTTCGTTGGAGGAGGCGTATCTGCGGATCATCGGGGACGAGACGGATCATCGCGCGGTCGGCGCGATCGGCGAGGGGGCGGGCGCATGAGCGGCTTTCCGGTACCGCGTGGGGTGCTCGTGGCCGAGTGGATCAAGCTGCGCACGCTGCGGTCCACCTACTGGACCGCCGTGTTCGCCGCGGTCGCGGCGCTCGGGCTCGGCGCGTTCGACCTGGGGAATCTGGTCGCCGACTGGGACGGCATGTCGGCCGAGAAGCGTGCCGTGTTCGACCCGGTGCGGTTCGGCTTCAGCGGCGGGTACTACGTGGTGGTGCTCGCGGCGGGCACGCTGGGTGTGCTGGTGAGCAGCTCGGAGTATGGCTCCGGGCTGATCCGGACCACGTTCACGGCGGTGCCCCGGCGGCGTCGGGTGTTCGCGGCCAAGGTGTTGGTCACCGGCGTCGTGACGCTCGTGATGGGGGAGGCGATCGCCTTCGGCACGTTCTTCCTGGGGCAGGCGATCCTGGCGGACAAGCACCTGGACGTGGGCCTGGGTGCTCCGCACGTGCTGCGCGCGGTGGTTGCCACCGGTGCGTTCGTCACCGTGATCGCGCTGATCGGGCTGGCCCTCGGCACGATCGTGCGGCACTCGGCGGGCGCCATCGCCGGGTTGTTCGGGCTGTTCTTCGTCGCTCCGATGCTCACCGAGGCCGCCGGCGACGGGGTCCGGCGCGGCACCCTGCAGCCCGCCTTCCAGGCGCTGAGCAGCACCACCGGGGCGGCCGACGCGGGCCGCCCGTCGACGGTGACGGCGGTGGTGGCGTGCCTGGTCTGGCTCGGCGTCGCGCTGGCCGTCGCCGCGTGGTCGATCGAGCGTCGGGACGTGTAGCAGACGTGTGGATCTTTGGACGGGCAGCGGGCCGGGAGGGTTGGCGTGCGCGGGGAGTGTGGCCGTTCGTGTCGATTTCCGCGTGGGCGGCCGTGCTGCCCGTGCGGGATCGGGTGCGGGTTCCGGTGCGGATTCCGCACGGATTGCCATGCAGTCGGCGATGCGTATGCCCATGCAGCTTTCCATGCAGTTCACCGTGCAACTCCCCCTGCAGTCTGCCATGCAGCTCGCCATGCAAGTACCAGGTCAGAGGGCCTTTTCCGCAGTACTTCCTCCGGTTCCACCGGGGCCCACCGGGACGGACACGATGCTCTCACGGATGTTCAGGTCGATGCCGTCGCGCACCACCTCGTGCCGCTACGGCAGATCGGCTTCGCCCACCATCACGCTTCGCCGCAGGGCGACGGCGGGCCGTCGGCGTGCCGGCCCGGTGGATCGGGCGTGATCGCCTCGTGTCGGCGGCCGGCACCGGCTCTAGAGTGATCATGACGGGGTGGCGCGACACGATGTGCGGCGAGGGGCTTGGGGACGTGGCGATACGGGATCAACTGCGGGGCATCGGCGGGGCGATGGGGGCCGCGGCGGCTTCGGGGCGCGCAGCGGTGGGCGGTCGGATCGGGGCCGGTCGGGCCCGGGTCGCGTCGGGGGACTGGGTACACGGGACGCTGGACGCGCTGCCGGCGCCGGCCGCACCCGCCACCGCCGCCTGGGAGTTCTCGTTGGGTGCGCTGGTGTGTCGGCATCCCAAGGTGCCGGCCGTCACCGCCCGACCCTTGAAGCTGCTCGACGGCCTGGGCGCGGTGCGGTTCGGCCCGGAGACGGTCGGCTTCGAGGGGGAGGACATCCCGTGGGAGAAGGTGCTCCGGCTCACCCTGCACGACGCGTTCGCCTCGATGACCACGGCCGCGCTCGATACCGAGGTGGACCGGATCCGTGACGTGTTGCCGCCGCTGCCCGGCCGCAAGTGGGCGGTGACCAAGGTGGTGGAGGGCCTGCTCACGGTGGTTCTCGCGTCGCTGGAGCAGGCCGACGATCGTCGCCTGGACAGCGCGGAGGTGGCCTGCGAGATCACCTACCGCGGGCTGCTCGGCCGGGAGAAGACGCTGCGCGCAAGCCTGTTCGCGACCGCCCTGCTGGCTCGGCAGACCGCCGTCGCGGACAGCCTGGTGGCCACCGCGCGAGCCCACGGCGTCGAGGTGGTCGCGGCCGTGCCCGAGGGCGGCGCCGGCGATGCGGCGGCGGCCGAGCGGATCCGCGCCCTGCGGGCCCGGACCGACGTGGTTTCGGCGAAGCTGCGGGCCCAGCGCGAGCAGGACGCGGCGGACCCGACGCCGGCGTCGGCTGCTCCCACCACCGGCCCCGGCACCTTCGTCCACCCCAGCGACACCGTGGATCCGACCGACCCGTTCGCCTGCTGACCGGCAGGGAATCCGACCCGGCGAACCGGCACAGGGTCCGAAGGTCCAAGGGCCTAGGCGTGCGCCTCCATGCCATAGAGACGCAGGCCCCGGGCGCGGTAGTTGACGAGGGCGTTGGGGTGGTCCTCGGAGGACGTGTGCAGCCAGACCCGACGGACCGGCTCGGTGCCAACGGCGGGGGCGGTGTGCCAGGCCTGGCGGAGCAGCAGGGTCAGCGCGCAGCCGCCGAGACCCTTGCCGACGTATTCGGGAAGCAGGCCGAACGTGACCACCTCCACGTTGCCGGCGGGTTGTGGCTCCAGGTTGCCGATGCCCGCGGTTTCGCCCGTGTGCGTGATCAGCCAGGGTTGCCGCAGTGGGTGCGCGGCGTGAAGTTCGGCCCAGTCCTGCTCGGTTCGGGTCACGCTGCGCCAGCCGTACGGCGCGCCGATCCGCGCCTGGAGGTCCTGCACGAGGGGTGTGGCCGGGTCGACGCGGCGTAGTGCGAGCGACGGCACGGGGCGGGACGGCCGGAGGTCGTCGAGCGAGGTCATCTCCAGGTACATCAACGTCTTACCCATCGCGCCAGGCTATCCCCGACGACCGACACCCGCCCCGGGCCACCCCGCTCCGGCGCGGGGCGGGGGACCCGGGGTGGGCGTGGCGGTCTCGGCTAGACGACCTCGTTCAGCTTGCCGGTGGCCACGTCGAAGACGAAGCCGCGGATCCGGTCCTTGTACACGACGAACGGATCGGCCTTGATCCGCTCGATCGACTGGCGTACGTCGGTGTCGAGGTCGGTGAACGCCTCGCTGGCCCAGGTGGGTTTGATGCCCGTCTCGGCCAGGATGGCGCCCTTGAATCCGTCGTCGTCGAACGTCAGCATGCCGCAGTCGGTGTGGTGGACGAGGATGATCTCCTGGGTGCCGAGCAGGCGTTGGCTGATCGCCAGGGAACGCAGTTCGTCCTGGGTGATCACGCCACCGGCGTTGCGGATGACGTGTGCGTCGCCCTCGTTCAGGCCGAGGATCGCGTATACGTTCAGGCGGGCGTCCATGCACGCGACGACGGCTACGTGTTTGGCGGGCGGGAGGGGCAGGGGACCGGTGAAGGCCGCGACGTAGGCGGCGTTGTTGGCCAACAGTTCATCGGTGACGGACATGCGAAGTCCTTCGGCTGGTGTGGCGAGGACCCACCCGGGATCGGGATTGCCGCGTGAACCGGGCGGGTTCGGACGCGGGACGGCCACGCACACGGCGACGACACGCGGCGTGACCTACCGACACGCCTCGTCGAACAGCCGGACGCGCCGGGTCGGCCAGAAGCCTTCCAGCGAAGTCGCGCCCACAGCGCCCCTGTTCCCCACGCGAACAGTGAACTCAAACCGACCCGACTGTGCAAGTGACGGCGGCGCCCCGATCGGCCGCCGGGGCCCGTGCGGCCGGGTGTCGTCGGTGGTCGGGGGTAGGGTGCCCGGTCGTGATCGAAGCCGATTTCCTCCGCGCCACCCGGACGTCCTACGACGCCTTCGCCACCGAGTACCCCGAATACGTTCGGTCCGACCTCCCGAACAAGCCGATCGACCGGGCCCAACTCGCCGCCTTCGCCGAATTCGTGCGCTCGGCCGACACCGGACCCCGGTCCGTGGCCGACGTCGGGTGCGGGACCGGTCGGATCAGCGCGCATCTGCGTGACCTCGGGCTGGACGTGTTCGGGATCGACCTGTCGCCGGGGATGATCGAGGTGGCCCGCCGCGAGCACCCGGACCTGCGGTTCGAGGTCGGTTCGATGACGGACCTGGACCTGCCGGACGACTCCCTCGGCGGTCTGCTGGCGTGGTACTCGATCATCCATGTCCCGGTCGAGCGACTCCCGGGTGTGTTCGCCGAGTTCCACCGGGTGCTGGCGCCGGGCGGGCGCCTCCTGCTGGCCTTCCAGGTCGGCGACGAACCGCTGCGGCTGACCGAGGCGTTCGGCCGATCGGTGGACCTCGACTTCCACCGCCGCCGACCGGAGCGGATCGCCGACCTGGTGATCGACGCGGGCCTGACCATGCACGTGCGGACGATTCGCGAACCCGACCCCGGCGAAGGTGTACGGCCCACACAGCACGCCTACCTGCTGGCCCGCAAACCCTTGCCGGTGGAGCCGGAGACAGCGGCGGCGGAAACGCGGGCGTAGGCGCCGGGCGACCGGCCGGCGACGTCGAGGGGTCGGTTCACGCGTGCGGTCGGTAGGGAGACCGCACGGCCACCGACGCCCTCGGCGTCCGTACCGTGACCGGCCGGCTTCAGCCCAGCGAAGCCGTCAGGGTGATCTCGGCGCCCGGCGAAAGCAGCCGGGAGATCGGGCAGTTCTGCTTGGTGACGTCCGCGATCTCGAGGAACTCCGACTCGTCGATCCCGGCGGCCACGACGGCGGTCTCCAGGTCGATCCGGGTCACCGTCGGGGCGCCCTCGACCCGGACCAGGTGCACCTTGGCCGTGGTGTCCACCGAGCTTGCCGGGAAGCCCGCGTCGCCCAGGCCCTTGGCCAGGGCCATCGAGAAGCAGCCCGCGAGCGCGGCGCCGATCAGTTCCTCGGGATTGGTGCCCTCGCCCTCCTCGAACCGGGACTTGAACGAATAGGCCCCCTCCAGACCGCCCTTGCCGGTGCGGATGGTGCCCGCGCCGTCGAGGATGGTGCCCTGCCACAGAGCTGTCGCGCTACGAATGGTCATGGCCCGATGCTAGTGCCGTGGCCACCGCTCGGCGTCCGGGCACATGTGCGAGCCCCGCGCGGGACCGGCGCGCAACCTGCCCCGCGTCGGCGGCCGGCCACCGCCTCGGCGGAGCTCGTCGAACCCTTGCCCCTGGGCATCGACAACACCGCGAACACCGGCGCGACCGGGCCCAGGCACGCGGCGGACAGGAACGCGTCGTGGCTGACCGCCGGTTGCGCCTCGCGGATGCGCCGCCCGTCACCACCGGCCGCGGCCATGTCGTGGCCGAGCCGCTGTACGCGATGGTCGCGACCACCGCCGGGCCCGGCGCGCCGCCCGCCTTCCGGCCGGATCCGCCGCCCGCGAAGGTCGGCCGCGCCGGACTTCGGGCCAACTCGCCCCGCCGGTCCGGAAGATCGATTGCCGGGCCGGCTGGGTACGTACCGCGACATGAGATTCCTCCACGACCAGGTACCGCCACACGACCTCACCTACAGTGACGTCTTCCTCGTACCGTCGCGTTCCGGCGTGGGCTCGCGCCTCGACGTGGACCTGACCACCTCCGACGGCACCGGCACCACCATCCCGGTGGTGGTGGCCAACATGACCGCCGTGGCCGGGCGCCGGATGGCGGAGACCATCGCCCGCCGCGGCGGCCTCGCGGTGATCCCCCAGGACATCCCGGTCGACGTGGTCGCCGAGGTGACCTCCTGGGTCAAACAGCGCCACCTCGTCTACGACACCCCGATCACGATGGCCCCCACCGACACCGTCGGCGAGGCGCTGAACCTGCTGCCCAAACGGGCCCACGGCGCGGTGGTGGTGACCGAGGGCGGGCGCCCGGTCGGCATCGTGGCCGAGGCCGACTGCCTGGGCGTGGACCGCTTCGCCCAACTGGAGCGGGTGATGTCCACCGAACTGCTCACCCTGCCGGACGGGGTCGACCCGCGCGAGGCGTTCGATCGGCTCTACGAGGGCCGGCACAAGCTCGCGCCGATCGTGGACCCCGACGGTCGCCTGGTCGCCGTGCTGACCCGCACCGGCGCGCTGCGCTCGACCCTGTACCGGCCGGCCCTGGACGCGGCCGGACACCTGCGCGTGGCCGCCGCGATCGGCATCACCAACGACGTCGCGCACAAGGCCGAGGGCCTGATCGAGGCGGGCGTGGACACCCTCGTCCTGGACACCGCGCACGGCCACCAGGAGCAGATGATCAAGGCGCTGCGCGCGGTCCGGGCGCTCGACCCGCCCGTACCGGTGGTGGCGGGCAACGTGGTCACCGTGCAGGGCGTGCGCGACCTGATCGAGGCGGGCGCGGACATCGTCAAGGTCGGCGTCGGCCCCGGCGCGATGTGCACCACCCGGATGATGACCGGCGTCGGGCGCCCGCAGTTCTCCGCGGTCGCCGAGTGCGCGGCCGAGGCCGCCCGGCTGGGTCGACACGTGTGGGCCGACGGCGGGGTGCGGCACCCACGCGACGTGGCACTCGCCCTGGCGGCCGGCGCGTCGAACGTGATGGTCGGTTCGTGGTTCGCGGCCACCTACGAGTCGCCCGGCGACGCCTACCGCGACGGCGAGGGCCGGCTGTACAAGGAGAGCTTCGGCATGGCGTCGGCGCGCGCGGTCCGGCTGCGCACCGCCACCGAGTCCGCCTTCGACCGGGCCCGGAAGTCCTTGTTCGAGGAGGGCATCTCGTCCTCGCGGATGTACCTGGACCCGAACCGGCCCGGCGTCGAGGACCTGCTCGACTCGATCGGCGCCGGCGTGCGCAGCGCCTGCACCTACACCGGCGCCCGCACGCTGGCCGAGTTCCACGAACGCGCCGTGCTGGGCATCCAGAGCCCGGCGGGGTACGCGGAGGGCAAGCCGCTGCCCGAGAGCTGGTGACGGTCCGGCGGCGGCGGCCGCGCCGGGCGCGCCGCCGGCGGGGGGGGCGGGGTCCCGCCCGGGGCGGGCGCCGCCCCCCGGCGGGCCAACGGTTTTCG
>NZ_JBHZAV010000153.1:0-21460 GCF_042754445.1 Embleya sp. NPDC059213 | reverse complement strand
CGCCCGCACCGCGCCGCCGTCCCGCCCGTCGACGGCTCACGGCTCGCCGCCACCCGACGCCGCAGGGGGCGTCCGGTCAGCCCTCGGCCGGGAGTTGGTAGACGTTGTCCGGGGTCACGATCGAGGTGATCGCCTCGGCGAACAGCGTGCTCGGCTCGTTGCCCTCGTGCAGGATGTCGGTGTTGAGCAGGATCACCATCGTGGCGTCCTGTTCGGGCAGGTACATCGTCACACTCTCATAGCCCGGCAACGACCCGTTGTGCCCGACCCAACCGTGGGTGCGGAACAGACCCAGGCCGTACCCGGCGCCGTCGAAGCCGGGGACCGGCACGAACTTCTCCCGTTCCGCCTGGGTGGCCGGCGAGAGCAGGGTGCCGGTGGCGACCACCTTGGCCCAGCGGCGCAGGTCGTGCAGGTCGGAGATCATCGCGCCGGCCGCCCAGCCCCAGCTCGGGTTCCAGTCGGTCGCGTCGGCGACGTCGCCGCTCAACGTCTGGTCCGTGTACCCGTGCGCGTGCGGCTCGGGGAACTCGGCGCCCCTGGGGAACAGCGTGTGGTGCAGGCGGGCCGGCCCGGTGACGCGCTTGTGGACGAAGTCGGCGAGCGGCATGCGGCCGAGCTTCTCCACGACCAGACCGAGCAGCACGGTGTTGGTGTTGGAGTACTGGAACCGCGCACCCGGGGCGAAGACGTTCGGGTGCCGAAAGCCGTAGGCCAACAGTTCCTCGGGGGTGAACGGGCGGGTCGGGTCGGACAGCAGCGCGTTCACGAAGTCCGGGTCGGCGGTGTACGAGAACAGACCGCTGCGCATCTCCGCCAGTTGCCGGATGGTGATGTGCTCGCCGTCGGGAACACCGTCGAGGTAGGCGGAGATCGGATCGTCCAGCCCGATCAGGCCGTCGTCGACCAGTTCCAGCAGGGCGGTGACGGTGAAGGTCTTGGTCTCGCTGCCGATCCGC
Source organism: Embleya sp. NPDC059213 (assembly GCF_042754445.1). Lineage (NCBI taxonomy): Bacteria > Bacillati > Actinomycetota > Actinomycetes > Kitasatosporales > Streptomycetaceae > Embleya > Embleya sp. NPDC059213. The sequence goes on along the minus strand of NZ_JBHZAV010000153.1, from coordinate 20,501 downwards.
ATGTTGAGATCGGGCGTCATCGGCGCGCCGGTCGCCTTGTCGGCCACCCCGGTCGATCGCACGTAACTGCCCCGGCCGGGCAGCCACAGGCCGACGGTCACTCCGGGAACGCCGGCCACCTGGCGGGTCTTCTCGATCGCCTCGTCGAGGCGGGCCACCAGCGCGGGGTCCAGGCCGTCGGGTGGGCAGTCGTCGGGCGGATCGGCGGTGATCACGGCGGTGGTCGGCGGGCCGGCCTGGGCCGAGGGCACGGTCAGGGTGAACGGGACCAGGGCGGAGAGGACGAACAGGACGGTGGCGAGGCGACACGCAGGGGCACGACGCATGGCGGGATGTCTCTTCCGAGAGTGGGGGATCCGGTCCGACCAAGATCACCCGTCGCCCCGGTCCCGGCCGCACACCGCACGAACACCGCCCGGCAGGTCCACCCGTATGGCCCCGACGCCGGCCACGATCGGCGGCCGAACGTCGGCGAGTCCACGGGTCTGCGTGTCGGCGCGCCGTCGTCGGGCGCGGCGTCAGGTGTCGGTGTCGGCCGCGTGCAGCAGCGAGCGCACCCGGCCGTCCGGGCCGAACCGGTATTGCAGGGCCCACTCGCAGAACTCGCGGGTCACCTCGTCCGGGTGGTCGCGCATGGCCTCCAGGAGTTCCTCGGACGCGTCCGTTCGCCCGGCCCGGCGGTCCTGGGCGGTGAAGGTCAGCAGATAGGCCAGTGCGCGCGACACCGGGTAGTACCGCTCGTCGCCCCTGGTCAGGTCGCCGATGGCAAGTTCGCGCAGGATCACGGCCGTTCCGGTGCGGACGGTTTTGAGGTTGCCGCGATCCCGGGCACCGAAGCCGGCGCCGAAACAGTCGCCGATGGCGAACAGCACGGCGTGCAGCTCGGTGATCCGGGCGTCCGTCGGTCCGGCCGCCAGTGCGGCGTACGCCTCCTTGCCCGCCTGGACCAGGATCCGCGCCACGGTGTTGTCCCGGCGCTGGAGGAAGCCGATGGCGAACAGCGCCCGTACCCGCAACCAGGACTGTTCCTTCTCGTGTTCGAGCACGTGTTCCAACGCGTGCACGATCGCGCCGGTCCACCCGCCCGACAGCAGCGTGTCGACGGCCCGCCGCCGTTGCACCACGGCGTTTTGCAGGAGCAGGTGCAGGAACAGGGCCTTGGTGGGTTGCCGAATGCGCTCGGGGATCTCCTGCGAGTCCAGCGAGTCGGCGGCGGCCCGCACGACGGCGAACCAGGATTCGTCCTCGGGGTCGGGGGTCGGCCACGTGTTGCAGACCGGCGTGCCGGCGTCGAGGACGGCTTCGAGGGTGGCCGCCGTCCAGCGCAGGCCCCCCGCCGTTCGCGCACCCGCCGCCTGTGCCCGGAACCACCGCACCAACTCCCGCAGTTCGCTCTCGACCGCACCCACACAACGCGCCTGCGCGTCGTCGCTGCGGTGTAACGGGTTCTGCACGAGCGTGCGTTGCCACAGTCCCAGTGCGGCGGTTCCGCGTTCCCTGATCGTCGACCCCGGGTCGGTCGCGCGCGCGATCAGCAGCTCGCGCACCCAGTCGTCCTCGGGCGGTGACCACGATCGGGGAATCACCACGGCCAGTTCCAGGTCCAGCGAACGTCCCGGGCACACGCTCCGGCGCCGCAGTTCCTCGGCGTCGGTCAGCAACCGGATCACCCACCCCTTGAGATGCGAGCTGGAGCTGAGGTTGTCCTCGCACAGGTGGACCAGTTGGGTGAGCACCCGCCAGTGTCGAAAGCCCAGCGGCGAGGTGCGCAGGGCGTCGCCGATCAGGTCGCCGAGATCGGCGTCGTAGGCGTACTTGGTGAGGCTGCCCAGCAATACCAGTGCGTCGATGTTGCGTGGTGTGGGCGGGGCGCCGCCGATCAACGCGAGTCGTTCGGCGATCGCATGGATCTTCTTCTTGTACTTCTGCCGCAACTCCGAGGACGAACGTCTGGCGTGCTCGACCGGCATGAACAGGGACAGCAGGGCCGACGCCTGGACCAGCACGGCGAATTCGGTGTCCGCGTCGTCCTGCAGGATCTCCCACGTCCACCCGGCCGGCAGGTGTGCCGGCAGGTTGTCGTTGCGGGCGAGTCCGCGCAGCCGGATGCCGAGCGAGTTCAGGCCGCCCAGAGATTCGGTGTCGGGGGCCAGTGCGACCAGGGTCCGGTCCAGGTTGCGCAGCCAATCGCCGGTCAGCGCCACCGGTTCGCGACTCGTCGCCCGGCTCGGGGACACCGCGTTCGTGGTCGGGCCGCGCAGGCTGCCGGTGATCTTCGCCGGCGCGCTGCCCGTTCCACGCGCCACGGCGTTCTGTGAAATCCCGTACCGCTCCAGGCGGGCCAACTGGGCGGCGAGCGCGTATCGCATCAACTGCCCCACGTCGTCGATGTCGTCGACGCGGTGCCGAATACGTTCGTCGCCGGGCCTGAGGGCGTCACGGTCGACACCCTCGACGGCGGTGCGCTCTCCGGGGTTCATTCCGAAACGCTAACAGCGCTGTTCGCGCTGCGCATCGCACCTGTCGGTATGCGTGCCCAGCCTGTTACCGGTTCGCATCGGACCCGTCCTGACCTGCATGAACGACTTCGCCCGGGCAGCGGGACGACCTTGTCGGGCGAGCGCGAGGCCGCCCACGATGGGGATCGCAAGCCAATCCTCGGCACGACCCGACGCCCCCTTGGAGCGACATGCCCGAGATTTCCCCCGCCGCCGACCCGAGGGTCCCGCAGGTGGCGCACGCCCCCGGCGGGCAGCCGCAACCGGTCGACGAGCAGCCGCCGTTGGCCGCCCGCGGATCGCAATGGTCGGGCGCCCTCCACGCGTTCGGCTACATCGGCCTGGCCCGGTTGGCGCAGGCCGAGTTCGACCTCGACGGGGTCGTCGCCGCTCTCCCCTTGTACGCGGTGTCCGTGGCCGCCGCCGGGTCGACCGGCGCGCTCGCCCGTCGCCTCACCGACCGACTCGCCCGGCGCGGTGGCGCGTTCCCGCGCGCGTGCCGCGGGATCGTCGCGGTGCTCGCCGCGTGCGTCCCGCCCCCGACGGCGCTCCCGTGGCTCGCCCCGCAAACCCTGGTCGACGTCCCGACGTCGGTGGCGGGTCCGGGTCCGGGTCGTGGCCCGGTCGGCGAACCCCTCGGCGGCCGGCCTCCGGTCCCCGAACGGCACCCGGACGTCGTCCCGAGCCGCAGACACCACCTGCGGCGCCGCCGGTCCGCCCCGTCCGACGCACGCTGATCCGCACACGCGAATCCGCCCACAGCGGATCTGCCCACAGCGGATCCGCTCTGGGCAGATCCGCTGGGTGTCGTCGGGCCCGGCGGCGCAAGGTTGCACCATGAGCGATGACACGAAACCCCCGCTGTTCCAGGAACACATGCGGCGCGAGCTGTACGGGCAGCGCGTTCTGCTCCTCGACGGTCCGTTGGACGACGACAACGGCACGATGCTCACCACCCAACTGCTCGCCCTGGCGACCGAGGACCCCGCCGCGGACATCGCGTTGTGGATCCACTCGCCCGGCGGTTCGGTGCCCGCGATGCTCGCGATCCGCGACGTCATGCGGCTCGTCCCGTGCGACGTGTCCACCCTCGTCTTCGGCATCGCCTACAGCGCGGGCCAGTTCCTGCTCTCCTCGGGCGCACCGGGAAAGCGCCGGGCGCTGCCGCACTCGCGAGTGCTCATGCACCAGGGCTCGGCCGGCATCGGCGGGACCGCCGTCGACATCGAGTTGCAGGCCAACGACCTCCGGCACACCCGGGACACGGTGCTCGGTCTGATCGCGGAGGACACCGGCCAACCCATCGAACGCATCTTCGAGGACTCCCTGCACGACCGCTGGTACACCGCGCAGGAGGCCCTCGACTACGGCTTCATCGATGCGATCGTCCAGGAGTTCGACGAGATCGCCCCGCGCGGTGCTCGCCGAACCGCCAAGAGTGCCGGATTCCGGGGAGCCCTGTGATGAGTACCTACGCCATTCCGAACGTCATCACCCGCGACTCCCGCGGCGAACGCATCATGGACGTGTATTCGCACCTGCTCGCGGAGCGCGTCGTCTACCTGGGCACGGCCATCGACGCGGGTGTCGCCAACGCGCTCGTGGCCCAGTTGTTGTTCCTGGAGGCGGACAACCACGAGCAGGAGATCCAGTTCTACATCAACTGCGAGGGCGGCGACCCCAGCGCCATGCTGGCGGTGTACGACACGATGCGCTACGTGCGTTCGGAGATCGCCACCACGTGTGTCGGGCAGGCCGTCGCGGTGGGGGCCGTGCTGCTCGCCGCGGGCGCCCCCGGCAAGCGCGCCGCGCTGCCCCACGCCCGGGTCGTGCTGCACCAGCCCGCCGCGCAGGGACGCGGCACCATCCCGGACCTGATCCTGCAGGCGGACGAGGTGGTGCGGGTGCGCTCGGACATCGAACGGATCCTCTCCCGGCACACCGGCCAGAGCACGACCACCCTGCGGGCGGACACCGATCACGACCGGGTCTTCACCGCGACGGGGGCGCAGGAGTACGGACTCGTCGACGTCGTGCTCGAAGAGCGGTGACGCGCCCGGATCGGCGCGCCACCACCGCCTGCGATCGGGCGGTCAGGCCGCCAGGGCGAACACGGTGCGGCCGACCGCGGTCGAACGAGCCTCCGGGCGGCGGCTCTTCAGGTTCTCGCTGACCGCGAGGGTCAGATCGACCAGGGTGACGCCGAGGGCGCCGGCCATCGCCGCGATCATCTCGCTCGACGGTTCCTTGATACCGCGCTCCACCTCGGAGAGGTATTGCGGCGAAACGCCGGCGCGGCCCGCCGTCTCGACGAGCGTCTCGCCGCGGGCGTGGCGAAGCGAGCGCAGGCTCTCGCCGAGCAGATCCCGCCACAACGGCTCGCGACTCGGCGCGGCCGACCGGCTCGGTGCGGCCGATCGACTCGGCGCGGTCGACCGGCGCGATCCGGGCGCGAGCGCGGGATCGCGGGTCGGTACGGGGGTCGGCGCCACTGCGGGCACGGGCGCCGGGGCCGGTGCGGACGCGGAGGTCGGCGCGGCGTGCCGGTCGTCGTCGGTACGGGGCGAAAGCGGTGGGGCGGTCTCGGCCATGCCTCATGGTAGGCCGCCCCCCTCCCGCTTTCCCCCTTGTCCGCCCGCAGCGGAATCCGGTGCGGCGTCGAACCGGCGGGCACAGGTGACGGATAGGGAGATTGTTGGTCTAGACCTTTGTGCCCCCATGCCGCACGCTGGATGCCACGTGCCCGTCCCGACCCCGCGTCGACGGAAGGCTCTCCCATGCGCATCCGCACCCTGTCACTCGCCCTGGTGACCACCGTGGCCGCCGCGCTCGCCTGCGCCCCGTTCGCCCGAGCCGAGGCAGGCCCCTCACCCGCGTCCGCGTCGGTCGTGCTCGTCTCCACGTCGGCGCAACTCAAGGCCGCACTGGGCGCGGCCGTCCCCGGCGACACCATTCGCCTCGCCGACGGCACCTACACGGGCAACTTCCAAACGACACGGGCCGGTCGCGCCGATGCCCGGATCACCCTGACCGGCTCGGCGAACGCGGTGCTGCGCACCAACACCGGCGGCGGCAACGCGCTGTACCTCAACGGCGCCTCCTACTGGACCGTGCGCGGCATCACCCTCACCCACGCCCAGAAGGGCATCATGATCGACGCCGCCCGCGGGGTGCTGGTCGACTCCGTCACGGTGCACGAACTCACGATGGAGGGCGTGCACTTCCGCAACTCCAGCAGCGACGGCGCGATCGTCGACTCGCGCATCCTGGACACCGGCCGGGACAACCGCGGGATGGGCGAGGGGGTGTACGTCGGCACCGCCAACAATCTTTCCGACCACAGCGACCGGGTACAGATCCTGCGCAACGTGATCGGCCCCGGGGTGCGCGGCGAGGGGGTGGACCTGAAGGAGGGCACCACCGGCGGCCGGGTCGCCGACAACACGTTCGACGGCACCGGCCTGACCGGCAACAACTACGACGACTCGTGGGTCGACGTGAAGGGCAACGGCTACCTGATCGAGCACAACACCGGCCGAAACACCACCAACAACGGCTTCGAGGTGCACACCCAGGCCCCGGGCTGGGGTTGTGGCACCGTCTTCCACGCGAACCACGCCGACCTGACCGGTGCGACCGGCCTCGACCGGCTCGCGATCCACGCCCCGGCGTACGGCGCCGGTTGCCCGATCACGGTCACCGCCGACAACACGGTCACGGGAGGCAACGGCCTGGTCGATCCGGGCGTGCCGGTCACCCCGTGAGGGCGCCGGCCTCGCCGATCGGCCGGGGGCCGCGCCCGACTTCCGAAGGCGGGGCACGGTCCCGGCTTCCGGGTGCGGCCGCTCAGGTGCCGGCCAGCGCCTGCGTCGGGGTCAGTCGGGACGCGCGGATCGAGGGGTGCACACCGGCGACCATGCCCACCAGGATCGCGCCGCCGAAGCCCGCGACGACGGAGGCCGGCGAGACCACCGCGGGCCAGTGTCGGAACCAGGCGTAGCCGAGGGTCGCGGCCACGCCCAGGGCGGTGCCGGCCAGGCCGCCGAGGGTGGACAGGGCGATGGACTCGGTGAGGAACTGGCTGCGGATCTGGCCACGATTGGCGCCCAGGGCGCGGCGCAGGCCGATCTCCTTTCGGCGTTCCAGGACCGAGATGAACATCGTGTTGGCCACCCCGATGCCACCGACCAGCAGGGCGACGCCGGCCAGCCCCAGGAACAGCGCGGAGAAGGTGTCCTCGGTCGCGCGCTTTGCGGCCAGCACGTCGGAGGGGCGGCTGACCTGGACCAGACCGGGCAGCGCGGGGTGGACGGTCTGCGCCAGCACCGCGCGGACCGACTCGACGGCCGATTCGGCGGTGCGTACGTAGACGACGGTGGGATGGCCGTCGAAGCCCAGGTTCGTGCGCGCGGATTCCCAGCCGACCAGGACCGCACGATCGATGTCGGGGGCCAGCGGGGCGGGTGCGAGCACGCCGACGACGGTGAACCAGCGGTTGCCGATGATCACCTGGGGTGGCGCCTGACCCGGCGTCGACGTGTCGAAGCCGAGCCGGAGACCGGCCTCGTGGCCGAGTACGACGGTCGGGAAACGTTCGGTGACCGCGTCGAGGAAGCGCCCGGACCGCACCTTGCCGTGGATGGCGTCCAGGAGATTGGGTCGGCTCGCCAACACCGCGAGACCCGAGCTGTCGTTCGGGTCGACCCGGTCCGAACGGCGCACCACCGCATGGGTGTTCGCGACCGCGCTGGTAAGGGTGACCGGGCCGATCCGGGCGGCCATCGCGTCGGCGGCCTCGGGCAGCAGCACCGGGGGCTTCTGGTCCGGTTGCGGTTCGGCGCGCAGGGTGTCCGTGCCCAGCGCGGCGAGTTCGTTCATCAACGCCTTCTGGCTCGACGCCGGGATCCCGATCACGATGATCATCGTCGCGATGCCGATCGAGATGCCCAGGGCGGACAGCGCCGCGCGCATCCTGCGTGTGCGGATGCCGAGCAGGCCGAGCCACAGGATGTCGGCCGGAGCCAGCCGCACGGGTCGGGTCGGGTCGCTCGCGTCGGCGGCCCGCGCCGAGCGGGCCCGGCGGCTCACGGGCAACCGCCGAGACCCGCGACCGGCACGGGTGTCGTGGCGGCCGCGTAGTCGGCCCCCTCGTACGCCGCGAATCCCGCGGACGTCCCCCGCTCCTGCGGCACTTCGGTCGCCGGGCGCCCGCTGTCGGCGACCAGGCGGCCGTCGCGGATCTCCACTCGGCGCGGCAGCCCCGCGGCGATGTCCCGGTCGTGCGTGATGATCGCGATGGTGGCTCCCTCGTCGTTCAATCGATGCAACAACTCCAGCACCGCCTGCCCGTTGGCCGTGTCCAGGGCGCCGGTCGGCTCGTCGGCCAGGACCAGGGCGGGTGCGTTGACCAACGCCCGTGCGATCGCGACGCGTTGGCGCTCGCCGCCGGAGAGTTCGTGGGGCCGATGTCCGGCCCGGCCGGCCAGTCCGACCCGGCCGAGTGCCTCCATCGCGAGCGGCAGCCGACGGCGACGCGGAACTCCCGCGTACAGCAGCCCGGTTGCCACGTTCTCCGCGGCGGTGAGGCCGTCGGTGAGGTGGAACTGTTGGAACACGAAGCCGAGCAGGCGTCCGCGCAGTGCGGAGAGCCGGCGATCCGACAGCGCGCCGACGTCGTGACCCAGGATCGACACCGTGCCCCCGGTCGGGGTGTCCAACGTGCCCATCAGGTTGAGCAGGGTGGACTTGCCCGAGCCGGACGGGCCGACGATGCCCACGAGTTCGCCGGCGGCGATGGCGAGCGATACGTCGTCCAGGGCCTTGACGCCGCCCGGATACGCCTTGCTCGCGTGCACGACCTCCAGGACGGGGCTCACGACGTGGTCACCACCCGCGTGCCGGGCTCCAGGCCGCTGCCCTCGACCTCGACCATGCCCTTGACGAACAGGCCGGTCCTGACCGCGATCAGCCGGCCGGCGGGCAGTTGTACGGCGTACCCGCCCTCGCGCAGGGCGAGCAACGCGCCGATCGGCACCGTCAGGACACCCTTGCGGGTCTCGGAGACGAAGCGCACCCGGACGGCGGCGGCGTCGAGGTTCTTCACCGCGGCGGAATCGTCGAGGGTGACGGTCACCATCATCTTCGCCCCGCCGACATCCGTCGCGCCCTCGACGGCGTCCTTGCGCTCGGTGCTGCGGCCGATCGCGGACACGGTGCCGGCGGCCTCGGTGTTGTCCGGGAGTACGACCGTCACCGAGGTGTCCACCGCGATCGAGCCGATGTCGGTGGCGGCAACGGGCACACCGACCGCCTTGGCGGTCGGCGTTACGGTCATCACCGGCGCGCCGGACGGGTCGTCACCGAGCCCGGCGGACAGCGCGCCCACCCGGATCTCGCCGGACAGCACGGTGACATCGCCGACCTCCAGGACCCCGGTCTGCGCGGCCCCGAGTGCCTTCTGCCACTTCTTGACCGCCGCGGACAGCGCGGGCGTCCAGGTCGCCTCGCCCGCCGGCAGGCTGGCGGGTTGGCTGCCGACATCGTAGCCGAGAGCCTTGAGGTTGTCCGCGACCATCCGCACGTCGCGGCCCTGCGGGGGCTTGGCGACGTCCTTCTTGCCGGTGTCCGTCCTGCCGGTGTCCTGCTTGGCGCCGCCCTGTCCGGAGGCGGACTGCTTGGGATCGGACTGCTTGGGGTCCGTCTGCCCGGTATCGGCCTTCCCGGCATCCGACTTCCCGGCATCCGACTTGCCGTCCGTGCCGCCACTCGCCGTGTCCCCGGCCGCCCTGCCCAGCACGCGGAACATCGGGGTCGTCCCGTAGAAGAGCGAGACCGGCCGGTCGTCGAGGCGATACAGCGCCTTGCCGCGGGTGATCGTTTCCCCGCTCTTGGGCAGCCATGTCACGATGCCCTTGCGGCCGGCCTTGAGCGGCTGTTCGGTCCCGAAGCCCAGCGTGCCCGGCAGATCGCGGGCATCCGACAGGTCGGTCCTGGTCACCGCGGCCGTCGCGACGCCCGCCGACTGCTTCGCGGCATCCGACGATCCGCCGCCGCGAGCGGTGACGGCGAACGCGGCGCCCGCGCCCAGGACCAGCACCACGACGACGACCGGGACGATCCGCCGCCCCCGCCCCCGCCCCCGCGCGCGCCGCGGCTCGCGCAATTCGACGGTGCCGGCGCCGTCCCGGTCAGCGCTTGCCACCGAACGCCTCCATCTTGCAGTCCCGTTCGACCTTGCGCTGCTGTTCGAAGCTCAACGTGGAATCGCCCGTGTAGGTCCATCCGTCGGAGACGACCTTGACCTTCAGACCCCTCGCGTTCATGCACTTGACCCACTCGCGCATGTCGTCGTCGTACTTCGGGTTCTGCTTGGGGTCCATCTCCGGGACCATCTCCGGCAACTTGATCTCGCACTCCTTGAACTCGCGCGCGAACCTCTTGGTGCGCGCGATCTCGCCCTCCACCGAGCCGGTCTGCCGGATGTCCACGCCCTTGTCGACCAGACACGCCTCGTAGGTGTTCCACATGCGCTTCTCCTCCTCCTCCGACATGTCCAGCCGGCGCTTCGGTCGGCCGGCGGTCGACGGCTGGGACGCGTCGGCTTTCGTGGCGGGCGGCGCGGCGGCCCGGCCGCCGGGCGTACCGGGCGCGGCCGGCCGGTCCTTGGCCGCCGCGTCGGCCGTGGGCAGCGAGGCGACCTGGGACGAGGACTTCCCGGAGTCGTCGGCGCCACATGCCGTCAGCACGAGCAGAGCGGCCAGCGCGACGCCGGACAGGCCGGCCGAACGGCTGCGGCGGGCGGATGGGAGGAACGGATGCATTCGAGGCATGGCCGTGATGTTGCCGCCCGGATGTCAGGAACCTGTCAGGTCGCGGTCAGGACCGCATCGGAACCGGGACGACCTGGGCCCGATGGCGATCCGACCAGGTCGGGGCACCTAGCATCGGCGTCATGTGTGCGCACGTGTTGGTGGCCGAGGACGACGAGAAGCAGGCCGGACTGATCCGCCTCTACCTGGAGCGTGAGGGGCACCTGGTCACCGTCGTGCACGACGGACGGGACGCGCTGGACGCGGCCCGCACGAAGCGGCCCGACCTGCTGATCCTGGACGTGATGATGCCGCGCGTCGACGGTCTGGACGTCACGCGCATCCTGCGCCGGGAGAGCGAGCTGCCGATCCTGATGCTCACCGCGCGCTCGACCGAGGACGACCTGCTGCTCGGTCTGGACCTGGGGGCGGACGACTACCTGACCAAGCCGTACAGCCCGCGCGAGCTGATGGCCCGGGTGCGCACGCTGCTGCGCCGCAGCGGGCGCCCGACCGGTCCGCCCGACCCGGTCCTGCGGGTCGGCGCGCTCTCGGTGGACCCGGTGCGCCACGAGGTGACCGTGGACGGGCGCCGGGTGGACTGCACGCCCGGCGAGTTCCGGATCCTGGAGGCGCTGGTCACCGAGCCCGGTCGGGTGTACAGCCGGCAACAGTTGCTCGAACAGGCGCACGGGTTCGACCGGTACGTGACCACCCGCACGGTCGACGTGCACGTCATGAACCTGCGCCGGAAGATCGAGACCGACCCGCGACGCCCGGTGTATCTGGTGACGGTGTTCGGCGTCGGCTACAAGATCGGCGAGCCGAGCGTGCCCGCCCGCAGGGAGCACGACGGTGGCGCGTAGGGTCCCGCTGCACCGGAGTCTGCTCGTCCGGCTGCTCGCCTCCTCGATCCTGGTCGCGGCGTGCGCGGTGGCGGCCACCGCGTGGCTGGCCGCGCAGACCACCGAGGGGGCCATCCGCGAGGGCCAGAGCCGGGTCCTGGCCGACGACACCCGGATCTACCGCACCTTGTCGACCTACGCGGCGACCCACGCGCAGTGGACCGGTATCGACCCGATCCTGCGCGAGTTGTCCCGGGACACCGGCCGCCGGATCGCGCTGACCACCCGCGAGGGCGCGCCGATCGCCGACTCGGACGCGGGACGGGGGTCGCCACCGGCGTTCCGCCGCCCGTCGGCCGTCGTGGACCCGCTCGCGGTCGACGCGACCCTGGTGCCCACCACCGGATCCGACCGGATCGACCCGGAGGCGGTGGGGCCCTTCCGGCTCACCGACGCCGAACGGGCGCAGTCGCGCCGGGAGGCCGACACGGCGCTGCGGTGCCTGCGTACGGCGGGCCGCTCCGGCGACCTCACCCAGCGGCCGAACGGGCGCTCGGTCGTCACGATCGTGGGGGAGCCCGACACGGCCGGCGACGCCACCGGCCCCGGCGTGCTCCCGACGGAGCCGGGTCCGCTCCCCATGCCCGCGAGCGCGGCGGGCTCGGCCGGCCCGCAGTCCCCGAGCGTGACGTCCGATGCCGCCGGCGATCGTCCGGGCGGCGCCGGCCGGGCCTCGAACAACGCCGTCGCCCAGTCGTGCGGCCTCGACCGACCGACCGTGCCGACCGCGACCGAGCACAAGGCGCTGGACGAACTCAACGGCCTGTTCGCGGCCTGCCTGACCCGCAAGCGCATCGCGCCGCTCACCCTCGGCATCGACCTGACCTGGGACAAGGACGCCTCGCCCGTGGTCGCCCGGGACGTCGCCGCGTGCGTGGACACCGCCCGCCGCGAGCAGCTCACCCCCTACGTGGTGCCCGCGACACTGCTGTTCGTGGGCGACCACGACGGCTCCACCGCCCCGGTGTTCGACCTGAGCCGAGCCGACACCGTACGCATCGCCGGCGTCGCCGCGTTGATCCTGCTGCTCACCGCGGCGGTCACCGGCGTGGTCGCCGCCCGGCTGATCCGGCCGTTGACCGCACTCACCGACGCGGCCCTGCGGATGCGCGACGGTGACGACGCGACGCGGGTGAACCTGCCCGCGAACCACGAGATCGGCCGGCTCGCGGAGGCGTTCAACGACATGTCCGAGCATCGGCTCCGGCTGGAGGAGCAGCGCAAGGAGATGGTCGGCGACGTGGCGCACGAGTTGCGCACGCCGCTGAGCAACATCCGCGGCTGGCTGGAGGCGGTCGAGGACGGGGTCGCGGTGCCGGACCGGGCGTTGACCTCCTCGCTGTTGGAGGAGGCGTTGTTGCTGCAACACGTGATCGACGATCTCCAGGACCTCGCCGAGGCCGACGCGGGTCGGCTCGGTCTGCGGCCGGAGTCGGTGTCGCCGCACGAGGTCGCCGAGCAGGTGGTGGCGGCGCATCTGGCCCGGGCCGGCGCGCAGGGCGTGGAACTGGTCCTGCGCGCCGACACCGACCTGCGGATGTCGGCCGATCCGGTCCGGCTGCGCCAGATGGTGGGCAACCTGGTGTCCAACGCGGTGCGGCACACCTCGGACGGCGGGACGGTGACCGTGCACGCCTACCGGGACGGGTCGGAGATCGTGTTCGAGGTGAGCGACACCGGCATCGGCATCGCGGCGGCGGACCTGCCGCACGTCTTCGACCGGTTCTGGCGGGCGGACAAGTCGCGCAACCGGCGCACCGGCGGCAGCGGGCTCGGCCTGGCGATCGTGCATCGGCTGGCGCGGGCGCACGGCGGTTCGGTCACGGTGCGCAGCACGCCCGGTGTGGGTTCGGTGTTCGCCATCCGCCTGCCGCGTTGAGCGGGCCGGATCCTGGTCGCGACGGCCTCGTCAGGACACGTCGCGGCGCAGGGCTCGACCGGCCAGGGCGCCGGTGGGCCGGCCGTCGCGCAGCGCGGGGGTGCCGTTGACCAGGACGTGCCGCATGCCGACGGCGTAGCTCGCCGGGTTCGCGTAGGTCGCCGTGTCCACGAAGTCGTCGGGCGCGAAGATCGCCACGTCGGCGTGCGCGCCGACCCGCAACACACCTCGATCGCGCAGCCGCAGCGTGGTCGCCGGCAGGCCGGTCATCCGGCGTACCGCCTCCTCCAGGGAGACGATCCCCTCGGCGCGCGCATAGCGGCCCAGCACCCGGGCGAAGGTGCCGTAGGCCCGGGGGTGCACCGGGTGGTCGGCGAAGCGCTCGTCGATCGCCGGCGCGTCCGAGTCCGAGCCCACCGACACCCACTCCCGGGCGAAGGCGAGTCGGATGTTGTCCTCGTTGCCGATGAAGTACGCGGCGTCGGCGTGCGGCTCCGCGAGCACGATGTCCAGCATCGTGGTGATCGGGTCGGCGTCGCCCCGGGCCTTGGCGACGTCCGCGATCGTCGAGCCGGTGGGAACGCCGATGTCCGGGTGATTCGACAGGATCACGATGCCCTCGGCGCCGCCGCTCATCCGCCACAGGCTCTCCCAGTCACCACCCTCGCGCACCGCGTCCACGATCCGCGCCCGGCTCTCGGGGTCGCCGAGGCGCTGCCGGAGCGCCTTCGGGCCGCCGAGGTGGAAGGGCGGCGGGATCGCGGCCGACAGCAGGGTGCTACCGGCGATATAGGGGTAGATGTCGGCGGTCACCTCGACGCCGGCGGCCCGGGCGGCCTCGATCCGGTCCAGGACCGCGGGCATCTTGTGCCAGTTTTCCCGGCCGGCGGTCTTGAGGTGGTAGATCTCGGCGCGCGCGCCGGTGGCCCGGGCGATGTCGAGCAGTTCCTCGACGCCCTCCAGGAGGCGGTCGCCCTCGTTCCGCAGGTGCGAGATGTACAGCGCGTCGTGGCGGGCCAACACGTGGGCGTAGGCGATGAGTTCGTCCGTATCGGCGTAGCTGCCGGGCGGGTAGATCAGGGCCGAGCCCACGCCCAGGGCACCGTCCGCCAGTTCCTGTTCGAGCAGGGCACAGGCACCGGCCAGGTCGTCGGCGTCCAGCCGGCGGTCGTCGAGTCCGGCGACCGACATCCGGAGGTTGTCCGCCCCCACGAAGCTGGCCACGTTCTGACCGACGCCGCGGGCTTCGAGCTGCTCCAGGAACGCGCGCAGTCGCGGCCAGGAACGGCGGGTGCCCTCGGCCGACGGGCCGAGTTCGATCATGCCCTCGGTCATCGCGCCGGTGACCGGGCCGAGCGAGACGCCTTCACCGAAGATCTGCGTGGTGACCCCCTGATGGAGATCGGACAGGCCGCGGGGATCGTGCTGGAGGGAGAAGTAGGCGTGGCTCAGCACGTTGACGAAGCCGGGGCAGACCACGCAGCCCCGCGCGTCGATCTCGTCCCGGCCCCGGGCGTCGCCGACGTCCCCGACCGCGACCACCCGTCCGGCGTCGACGGCGAGATCGCCGTCGAACGCGGGCGATCCGCTCCCGTCGACGAGGGAACCTGCACGGACAACGAGATCGACCTGCATACGGAGCCTCTTCGGGTAACGAGTGAGCCGACTTCCCGGGCGCCCCTCAGTATTGCCGCGACCGCACGGCCGGATCATGGCCGCCGGCACGAGCGACACCTCGAAGATGTGTGCATCCGCACGAAGACCGTCGCCCGCAACGCCGGCTGCCGACGGCGCATATGCGCTTGAGCGCGGAGCGGACCGCTCATACCGTACGGGCGTGTGAGCAACGCATTGCGAGAGATCGCGGGGGCCGACGCGCGCATCGTCGCGGTGGGCGAGTATTCGACACCCGAGGGCACGGTCGTGGTGGGACCCGCGCTGCGGGCGGCGATCTCGGGCACGGTGGGCCATCCGCCGGACGGGCCGATCGAGTCGCATCCTGCGGGCGTCGGGCATGCGACGTCCTTCAGGTCACCGTCGAGAACAGCCTCCAGGCCGCGCGGCGCCTGTTCTCGGCGGGAGGCGGACCGGTCGCGGTGTTGAACTTCGCGTCCGCGCGCAACCCGGGCGGCGGCTACCTGCGCGGAGCCCGGGCGCAGGAGGAGGACCTCTGCCGCAACGCCCTGTTGTATCCCTGCCTCCTCGCGGCCCCCGACTTCCACGCCGCCCACCGCGCCGCCGACCCGTTCTACAGCGACCGAGTCCTGTGGTCCCCCGACGTCCCCGTGCATCGCGACGAGTGGGGTCGGTTGCTCGGCGAGCCGGCTCGGGTGTCCTTCCTCGCCTGCGCCGCGCCCAACGCGGGCGAGGTCCTGCGCCGCGACCCGGGCGCGCGGCGGCGCATCCGGGAGACGTTGGGTCGGCGCGCGGGGCGGGTGCCGAGCGTGGCCCGCCTGCATGGCGCGCGGCAGTTGGTACCGGGGGCTGGGGATGTGGGGTGTTCCGCAACGACCCACGCGACGTCGCGGCGGCGTTCCACGAGCGGCTCGGTACGGGCGGCGCGTTGGCCGGCGCGTTCGAGAGAGTGGTCTTCGCGGTCCCGGATCGTGCACCCGACGCGATCGACCGGGTGGCGTTCGGCGAACGATTCGGGGTCTGAACCGTCGGGTGTACCGGCCGTGTCGCCGAGTGCATACGCTGCCGGTGCGTGGTTGTCCGATGGTCCGTGGTCGCCGATTCCGGAGGCGGATGTGGTGCGTGACGGTGGGAGATTCGACGTCGTCGTGGTCGGGGGCGGCCACAACGGCCTGGTCGCGGCCGCGTATCTGGCCCGGGCGGGCCGGTCGGTGCTGGTATTGGAACGGCTGGACGAAGTGGGCGGCGCGGCGGTGTCCTGCCGGCCGTTCCCCGGGGTCGACGTGCGGTTGTCCCGGTATTCGTACCTGGTCAGCCTGTTGCCGCGGAAGATCGTGAACGACCTGGGGTTGCCCCTGGAACTGCGCCGGCGCCGGGTCGGCTCGTACACCCCGGTAGGCACCGGCGGCTTCCTGGTCGACGCCGCCGACCCCGAACGCACCCGCGCCGAACTGACCCGCTTCGCGGGCTCCCGCGAGGCCGACGCGTGGGAGCGACTCGGCGCGGACACGGCGCGACTGGCCGGCCGGGTGTTTCCCACCCTGACCGAACCGCTGCGTTCCGCAGCCGAGTTCCGCCGACTGGTGGACGACGACCGGGTGTGGGACGCGGTGTTCGCGCAGCCCCTGTCCGGCCTGATCGAGGCGGAGTTCGCCGACGACACGGTGCGCGGCGTGGTCGCGACGGACGCGCTGATCGGCACCTTCGCGCCGATGGACGACCCCGCGCTGCGGCAGAACCGCTGTTTCCTCTACCACGTCGTCGGCGGCGGAACGGGCGACTGGGACGTACCGGTGGGTGGCATGGGCGCCGTCACCTCGGCCCTTGCCGACGCGGCCCGCGCGGCGGGTGCGCACCTGCGCACCGGGGCGGCGGTCGGCTCGGTGGATCCCGACGGCGAGGTGCGGTACACGATCGGCGACCGGGAGTACCGGGCGACGGGCGGGCACGTGCTCGCCGCCGTCGCGCCCGACACCCTGGACCGGCTCCTGGGCGCGACTCCCGACGGGCCCGCGCCGGAGGGGTCCCAGCTCAAGGTCAACATGGTCCTGGCCCGACTGCCGCGCCTGCGCGATCCGCTCGCGGAGCCGCGGCGGGCCTTCGCGGGCACGTTCCATGTCAACGAGGGCTATGCGCAGCTCGCGGCGGCGTACCAGCGGGCCGCGAACCGGGAGTTGCCGGCACTGCCACCGGGCGAGATGTACTGCCATACGCTGACCGACCCCTCCATCCTCGGTCCGCAGGCCCGGGCGGCGGGGGTGCACACGTTGACGTTGTTCGGACTGCACATGCCGGCGCGGTTGTTCGCCGAGGACAACGACGGCGTCCGGGCGAAGGCGCTGCGCGCGATGCTCGACTCCGTCGACAGCGTGCTCGCCGAGCCGATCGAGGACTGTTTGTTGCGCGACGGCGACGGCAACCCGTGTCTGGAGGTGCACACGCCGGCGGACCTGGAGCACGAACTCGGACTGCCCGCCGGGCACATCTTCCACCGCGACCTGTCCTGGCCGTACGCACGGGATACCGAGCCGCCCGGCGCGTGGGGTGTCGAGACGGCCCACGAGCGAATCCTGCTCTGCGGAGCCGGCGCGCGCCGCGGCGGCGGGGTGAGCGGCATCCCCGGCCACAACGCGGCCATGTCCCTCCTCCACCGCCGATCCCCCTGAGCCCACCCACGACGGGGCCACGGCAGTCGGCGGCACCCGGCAAGCGCGAGGCGCAGGGGCACGGCCGGGCCGCGGCCCGGCGAGGGCGCGGCCCGGGCGGGAGGGCGTGGCCCGGGCGGGAGGGCGTGGCCCGGGCGGGAGGGCGTGGCCCGATGGCGGGCAGCCGGTGGGCGGGCGATGCGGTCGGCGGGATTCGCGCCCGGCGGGTTCGTGGGCCCGATCGCCGATGCCCGTCAGGTGCCCGAGGCCGACGTGGGCTCGGGGGTGGGCTCGCGGCCCGGCGCCGACGGGTGCCCTGCGGGCGGGGGCTCACTCGTGGTCGGTCCGGGCAGCACGCCCGTGGTGGGCCCGGGGCCGGGGAGTGCGGAGCGGCGGACGACCGTGACCGCAACGAGGGCGGCGACCGCCGCCGCCGTGCAGGTGAGGCCGAAGGCCGCCGTGTACCCCTACCCGCCCGCGAGTTGCCCTGCGGCCACGGCTGCCGCGCCCTGGCCGATGATCAGTCCGCTGCCGAGCAGCGTCATCGCCTCGGCCATCCGCTCGATCGGCGCGACGCGTTCGGCGAGACCGAAGATCGCGATCAGGTGCGGGGCGATGGCCAGGCCGAGCACGGCCACGGTGCCCGCGGTCCCCCACAGGCCGCCGCCCAGGAGCAGCGGCAGCACGAACAGCGCCTGCGCGGCGATGGCCACGCGCAACCATGAGCAGCGTGCCGGTCGGACACAGCGCGGCCGGCAACCGGGCCAGAAACGACACGACCGCCGGCCTCGGCGGAACGAGGGTGAACACCGCACGGAAACCCACAACACCGGACATGGGACGCCTCCATCCGCACGCCGACCCACCCGTATCCCCGGCGCGCACCGATGCCCGTGCCCGGGACCGTAGCCCAACCGCCCAACCCTTGAACAGAGTGTTGAAGCCAAGACACGCGCCTCGGGTCGTGGAACGGCACACCGTCGACCGAGGCGGGCAGTACGCGCCCTTTCGGGCGGAAGTACGTGCGCGCCCGACCGCCGGCCGCTCGCTCGGGGGCGAGAGGACGACGATCGGGCGCAGTCGGGTGCGGTCGGGATTGCTTCGGACCGGGTGGTGCATGGTGCGTGGGGTCAGACGCCCGCGATCGATTGGATCCAGGAGCGGTAGGCGGTCACGTTCGTGTACGCGGTGGTGGTCTGACGGTCGCTGGTGGAGGCGACGCCGACCTGGACACCGTTCGCCAGCATCGGACCGCCCGAGTCGCCGCCGGCGGTGATCCCGTTACCGCGCTGGGCACAGATCGCGGAACCGTTGTACGCGTCGCGGCAACCGCCGGTCACGGTCACGTTCGCGACCTTGAGGAACTGCGACTGGCAGTTGATCTCCTGGCCGCACCGCGACGTCGCGCCCCATCCGTAGACCTGGACGCTCTGCCCCACCGTCACCGAACCGGGCTGGCCCAACCGGGAGTAGGTGGCCGAGACCGAACGATCCAGCCGGACCAGGGCGAGGTCCGACGACGGACTGGTGTAGGTCTGGGCGCCGTTGGCGACAGTGCCGCCCGAGGTCTGGTCGAGGCTGCCGATGCGGAACGTCAACTGCCCGCCGCTGACGCAGTGTTTCGCGGTGAGGATCCAGGTGGGCGCGATGATGGTCGAGGTACAGGTCTGCCGGCCGGCGGAGAACAGGCGGGCCGCCCAGGGGGCGTTCTGCGCGTAGCCGCCGCCGATGATCGGCTGGGGACCCACGGCCGCCGGACTCCCGTCCGAGACCGCGGCGTTCGCGGGGGCGGCGGTGGCGGAGGCCGTGGCACCGAGGGTGAGCACCATGAGCAATGCGGCCAAGACAGCGGGGACGATCCTGGTTGTTCGCAATGTTCCTCGTTTCCGAAGACACGCGTTATCTCGCGTGTGGTGTCCAGGAGGTACCAGGATCCCCAAGGCCGCCGGCCGCGGGTAATAGCAATCTTCCATCCCCCCGGCGCTATGCCCACACCCGAAACCGGTCCCGGCCGAGCTCACGAACGAAAGGCCCACCCGGCCGTCTACCGCACGCCGACGCCGACGAACGGGACCCTTTCGACCGCCACTCGGTACCGGTCCACGCTCGACCGCCGACTGAACTCACCTGCCGGCGCGCGGAGTTCGGGTCATCTTCACGCGTGTGACGCCGAGCAGGCCGGCCAGGGGCACGTTGGCCGTGGTCTGCTGCGGGCTCACCGTGAGGCCCTGGGCGCGGATGCGTTCGAGGAGGTGTTCGGCCAGCGGCATGATCAGGTGTCGGCCGCGGCAACGGTCCGAGGCATGGCCGAAGGGGAAGTATCCCGGGTGCTCGTCGGCGTCCGCGTCGACCCAGCGTTCCGGGCGGAAATCGTCCGGGTCGACCCACAGTTCGGGGTCGCGGTGGCTGAGCAGCGGGAGCAGCAGCACATCGTCGTCCGGGCCGATCCGGGAGTCCAGGGCGGGGAACTCCGGGGACGCCACCCGCAGGATGTTCCACGACGGGGGCAACAGGCGCAGGGACTCCAGCACGATGTGCCGGTTCGACGCGTCGGCGTCGAACGGCGAGCCGAGCCAGAGCGCGTTGGCGACCAGCGCGGACACGCCCAGGCACACCGGGGCCGCAACCCGTCGATACAGGCCCAACGCGTAGTGCCGCTGCTCCGGATCGGCGGCCGCCGCGGCGGTCAGCGCCGCGAGTTGCGACATCGGCGCGTCCGGGTCGGGCACGCCGGGCAGTGCGGCGCTCGTTCGGACCGCCGCGCGAGCCAGTACGGGCACCGCCTCCAGTCGGCGATCCGTGAGCACGCGCAGCCGCCACGGATCGGGACGGAAAAGCAGATCACGAAGATAGGCGTGGCCCGCGTGCGGCCAGTTTCCGGAAAGATCCACGGAATCCACATCCGGCCCTTGCAAAGCATCCCGGACGTCCCGCGAGAGCGCCTGCATCACCTCGGCCGCCTCCGCGCGGGCAATTGATCTTCCCTGCAGCGGTTTGAAAGTCGGCCGCTCGAATTCATGCGCCGATCTGCTCCCGAGCAGTTTCTCGATCAAGTCCGGGTCGGCGACTCCGACGGTGTCGGCGTCCACCCGAAAGAACTTCACACCGCGACGTTCCCGGAGGACTTCCTC
>NZ_JBHZAV010000152.1:0-21505 GCF_042754445.1 Embleya sp. NPDC059213 | reverse complement strand
TGTTGTTGGGGGGGTCTGTGTTTTTTTTTTAGCCCCGGGGGGGGCGCGCGCCGGGGGCGTGGGGGGGCGCCCCCCCCGGGCCGGGGGGGGCCCGGGCCCCCCCGGCGCGGCCCCCCCCGCCGGGGGCGACGTCGCCGATGGTGCGCAGGGTGCCGGTCGGGTCGACGGTGGTGGTCACCGCGCCCGCGAAGCCGCGGGCGGTCAGTACGGGTTCGGTGAACAGCCCGTACAGCCGCAACGACCCGGCCGGTGCGTAGGCCCGGCGGGAGGTGCCGCGCAACGCGTCGAGGGCCGGGGCGGTCCCCCCCGTCGAGGTGCGCAGGAGGTGCGCCACGTCGAGCAGTTCGCGCAGCGCGGCGACCAGGTCGGTGAGCCGGTACGCGGGATCGCCGGCCCGGGCGGTGCGCAGGCCGGTGGCCACCGCGACGGCGGCGGCGGACGCCCGGTGCAGTCCGGCCAGGCGTGCGGTGTGCGCGGCGCGCAGCAGGCCGGCCTGGAGGACGGCGCCGGCGGTGTCGACGCCGGCGTCCACGATCGCGGCGCCGGCCGTCCACAACGCGTCGGCGGCGGCGCGTTCGGCACCGGTGGGTTCGGTGCCGGCGCCGGGCTCCGTGCTTGCGGCGGCTTGGTGCGGGGTTGTGGCGGTGTTCGGGTCGGGGGTCTCGGTGGTGCTCGAAGTGCCTTGGGGGTCGGGGGTGTTCGAGGTTTCCGGGGTGGGTTCGGCATCGGCGACCGGGGCCGAGGCGGCGGCTGCGGCGCGGTGTACACAGGCCGGAGCGAGCAGGCACGAGCAGTGCAGGTCCTCGGCGCGGGTGACCGATCCGGTGGGGATGGACAGGGTCAGTTCGGCGTCCTCGCCGACGGTGATCCGTACGGTGTCGCCGTCGCGGGAGACCGGGTACGCGGCGAGCTTGTCGATCGCGGCGTCCAGGCGTTTGCGCAGGCGCGGGGTGAGCGCCTCGATGATGCCGGCGGTGACGTCCGGCGCGACCGGTGGTAGGCCCTGGGTGCTCATCGGACCTTCTCTCCGACCCAGCGGGCCAGTTCGGTGGGGCTCAGGGCGGCGACCGGCATGCCGGCGGCGACGAGGCTGCCGGCGACGGCGGCGGAGTAGCGCGGGCGACCCGCGTCGTCCAGGCTCGCGCAGCCCAGGATGTGGCAGCCGGAGGAGGCCAGGGTGCGTACCTCGGCGAGCAGGCCGCCCAGGGGGTAGCCCTCCTCGAAGTCGCTGATCACGGTGATCAGCGTGCGGGAGGGCACGGTGACCAGTTCGCGGGCGGCGCGCAGGCCGGCGGCGATGTGCGTGCCGCCGCCGACCTCGACCTCCAGGAGCAGGCCGAGCGGATCGTGCACGTGCTCGGTGAGGTCGATCACCTCGGTGGAGAAGGCCAGGAAGTGAGTGCTCAGCGACGGGACGCCGGCCAGGATCGACGCGGTGAGCGCGGACCAGATGGTCGATGCCTCCATCGAGCCGGACACGTCCACGACCAGGATCAGCCGCCAGTCGTTGCTGCGGCTCGACCGGGTGCGGAAGATCGGCCGCTCCGGGACCACGACCACGGTTCCGTCGGCCGTGCGGCGGGCGGTGCCGAGGTTGGCGCGCAGGGTGCGCGGCAGGTCCAGGGCGCCGCCGGGACGGCGGGTGGGGCGTGGGGTGGTGATGCCGGTGAGGGCAGGTCGCAGCCGGGTGGCGAGTTCGCGGGTGAGTTCGGCGACGATCCGGGAGATCAGCGGGCGCAGCAGCGCGAGTTTGGCCTCGGGGAGGCCGCCGGCGTGGGCCAGCACGGTTTTGAGCAGGTCCACCGAGGGGCGGGCCGCGGCGGGGTCGAGGTGGGTGAGGACGTCGGTACGGCCGGCTGCCGCGGCGGCGGCCAGGACCTCCTCGCGGATGTCGGAGCCGAAGAGGGCGATCAGGTCCTCGGACCATTCCCGGACGCCGGGGTAGGGGGCCTGTCGGCCGCCTCGGTCGCCGTTGCCGAGGTCGCTGCGGGAGCCTTCGCCTCGGCCGGTGCCGTAGAGCTCGTCGAGCGCGGTGGCCATCTGCCGGGCGTTGCCCTGGAGGTGGTCGGAGCGGCGGCCGAGGATCAGTTTCCAGCGCTGTTGTGGGGGGATGGCCGCGGGGGCGTCCTGGTGGGGTCGGGATTGTGCCCACCCGCTCACCGGGCCGGCGGCGGGAGTTGCCGCGGGCGCGGGGGCGGCGGCCGGCTCGGCAGCGTTCGTGGGGG
Organism: Embleya sp. NPDC059213; assembly: GCF_042754445.1. NCBI lineage: Bacteria > Bacillati > Actinomycetota > Actinomycetes > Kitasatosporales > Streptomycetaceae > Embleya > Embleya sp. NPDC059213. Next base: position 19,280 of record NZ_JBHZAV010000152.1, on the reverse strand, counting down.
TGGGTGGGGGAAGCAGGGATCGGTGGGCCAGGGCCTGGTGGGCGGTCAGGTCGGCGGAGGTCCAGTGGGCCAGGGCGATCGGGTCGGCGTCGGTGTCCACCCGGTCGCCGAGGTGGTCGGCCACCGCGTCGAGGACGCGGTCGCGGGCGGCGGGGCTGAGTGTGTCGAAGCCGCCGCGCAGGGCCGGCAGCCGGTCCAGGAACGGGCGGTCGGCGAGGGTGTCGACGCGGTCCAGGAGAGCCGCCAGGACCGGGCCGCCGGTCTGCAGGAGCGGGCCGGCCGCGGTGAGCAAGCCGGTGAGCCGGCGGGTCAGGTCGGCCCGGGCGGCCGGGGTGGTCGCGGTGTCGAGCCACGAGCCGATCCGGTCGCCGAGGTCGGCCGGGTCCTCGTGGCCGAGCAGGACGCGCACGGCGCCGGCCGCGGCGGACATCAGCGGCGAGCCGTCGGCGGCCAGTCGGGCCAGTCCCGTGGTCAACCGGATCCCGCCGAACGTGTCGGCGCGCTCGGCCAGATCGGCCAGGGCCCGGGCATCGGCGGGGTCGTCGGATCCGGTCAGACCGTCGAGGTGGCGGACGGCGGCGGTGAGCAGGGTCTGGGTGACGTCCTCACCGGCACCGGGACGCGTGTCCGAGTCGGTGCGGGCCGGGTCGAGGGTGCCGGGGGTGGCGGCGGACACGGCGTCGGGGCGCGTCGTCGACTTCGGGTCGGGGGGCGCGGTGGCGGTGGGTGGGGTAGGGGGTGTCGGGTCGGGGGTTCGGGGGGTGGCGCCCAGGTGGCCGGCGTGGATGCGGTCGGTCAGGGTCAGGGCGGTGAGCAGGTTCGGCAGGGTGGCGATGGTGGGCAGGGTCTGGCCGGTCTCGTTCAGTCGGGTGGCGGTCAGGTCGGACAGGCCGCACGCGGCGGCGCGTTCCAGGCCGGTGAGGATCTGTTCCGCCGTGGGGCCGCCCTCGTCGAGTTCGGCTCGGTGTTGTGCGCGCAGGGTGCCCTCGGCGGCCTGTTCCGGGGTCACGCCCCGGACGCCGGCCGCGTCCAACAGGGCCGCCACGGACGGGGTCCAGCGCACCCGCCAGCGGGTGGTGACCGCGTCCGCGCCGCCGGCGCCGACCACCGCGACCGGTTCGGCGTACGGGATCCGACAGGTCGTCAGTTGTTGCAGGAGCAGTTCGCGCCGCCGGTCCAGGTCGCTGCGCAGCGGGTCCAGGCGCAGGTCGCGTTCGGCCGGGTCGGCGGGGCCGGGCAGGCCGAGTTCGGTGATCCGGCGCTCCACCTCGGGGCCCAGGCCGCTGCGCGGTGCGGCCGGCGCCGGGCGGCCGGCTCGTTTGCCGACCAGGACACGTTCGAGTGCGCGGGCCACCGATCGGCCCCGGCCCAGCGGCTCGCCGTGGGTGAGCACGGTCTGTACCGCTTCGAGCAGTTCGCCACGGCCCGCCGCGGGCAGTCCGCGCAGGTTGGCCAGGTCGCCGGCGAGCCGGACGATCTCGCGGGCGTCGGCCGGTCCGCTGGGGTGGCCCTGGCCGCGCAGGTCGGTGCAGATCCGCACGGCCGCGGCGATCAGCGCCTCGTGCAGCGCGGCCGGGTCGCCGCCGGATTCCAGTACGCGTTGCTGCCATTCCGGGTCGCGGATGCCGGCCGGGTAGCCGGAGCGGGCGTCCAGGAGCGGGTAGGTGTACGGGATCAGCGACATCGTGACGTCGGCGATCTCGGCGGCGGGTGTGGTGGTGTCCGGTTCGGACGGGGCCGGTTCGAGCAGCGCCGGTGCGTGGAACGCGCCGAGCACCACTGCGGCACGCGCGCCGGTGGTGGTCGCCTCGTGCAGCGTGGCGCGCATCCACGCCTCGCGGCGCAGGTCGACCGGGTCCACGGTGCCCGCGTCCCGGCGCAGGGCCCAGCCGACGGTGAGCGCCGCCCGGCGGATCGCCTCGGCGGTCGAGCCGGGTGCGGTGGCCTCGACCAGCCGGTCCCACAGATCGTCGCCGGCCCGGCCGGTGAGCCGGTCGCGCAACGCGGCGTGCAGGCCGCCCGCGCCGGTCTCCGCTCCGGCCTCCGCGCCCTCGCCGTCGGACGCGCGGTCGGTGCGGTCCCATCCGGGGTGGCCCAGCGGAAGGTCGCACGGGATCGCCGGGACACCGTTGCGGGCGGCCCAGCGCAGCGCGGCCAACTCCGGCGAGAAGTCGGCGAACGGGTAGAAGCCGAGGCCGCCCCGGCCGGTGCCGGCCAGGGCGATCGGCGCGCGAGTGTCCTCGTGTGCGAGCCATTGCAGCCAGGGCGCGGCCTCGTGCGGCAGTTCGACAAGGAGCACGTCGGGGCGGGCCGCGTCCAGCAGGGCCGGGACGGCGGCGGCGAGCGAGGGGGCGTGGTGGCGCACCCCGATCAGGTAGGGCTGCCGGGACGCCGCCAGGCGCTCGGCAGCCGGACGGGCCTCGTCGATGGGCCCGTCCGTACGTGTGGTCGACACCTCGTCAGCCCTCCAGGACTCCGCGCAGGTCCCACAGGGTGCGCCAGGTGGCCGAGCCGTGTTCCGCGCGGCGGCGCACCGCGGCGTCCCAGTAGGACAGGAGCCGGGCGGCGTCGGCCGGGTCGTCCTTCTTCGCGACCCCGAGCAGGTGTCCGGGGAGCAGGCTCAGCACGTCCCGGTCACCCGGGAAATAGGCCGCGGCCAGTGCGAGCGAGGACGCCACCGAGACCGCCTCGGCGGTGCTCAGCACGGTGGAGGGGCGTTCGATCTCCCATCCCTCGGCGGAGCGGCCGGTGCGCAGGTCACGAAACGCGGTGACCAGTACCTCCAGCACCGTGTCGTCGACGGCGTAGGCCGTCCCGGTGCGTTCCACCGCGGCCCGGGCCTGCCGGCGGACCAGCGCGATCTCCGCGTCGTGGTCGCCGATCGGGCCGACCGTCTCGAAGTTGAACCGGCGCTTGAGCGCGGCGGACATCTCCGAGACGCCCCGGTCGCGCAGGTTCGCGGTGGCGATCAGGGTGAACCCGGGTGCGGCGTGCACCTGGGCGTCGGCGCCGCCCGCGAGTTCGGGGACGGCGATCCGGCGCTCGGACAACAGCGAGACCAGCGCGTCCTGCACCTCGGGCAGGCAGCGGGTGACCTCTTCGATCCGGGCCACCGCGCCGGTGGTCATCGCGGTGAGCACCGGCGAGGGCACCAGGGCACCCCGGCTGGGGCCCTGGGCGAGCAGCAGCGCGTAGTTCCAGCCGTACTTGAGCTGGTCCTCGGTGGTGCCGGCGGTGCCCTGCACGGTGAGTCCGCTGGTGCCGCACACGGCGGCGGCCAGCAGTTCGGACAACATCGACTTGGCGGTGCCGGGCTCGCCGACCAGGAGCAGGCCGCGTTCGCCGGCGAGGGTGACCACGCAGCGCTCGACGAGGGCACGTTCGCCGACGAACTTGGCGCCGATGGTCAGGGCCCGCGGCAGGCCCTCGACCGGTTCGGGCAGCTTGAGTTCGTCGCCGCTGCCCATCACGAAGATGACCACCGCGCGCGGGGTCAGTCGCCAGGCGGGCGGGCGCGGGCCGCGGTCGTAGGCGGCCAGGAAGGCGAGTTCCTGGGCGTACAGGTCCTCGGGGGGTTGTATCTGGCGCGCGCTCGTGGCGGGTTCGGTTGCGGTTGCCATCAGCGGCGGCCCTTCCGGGTGGTGCGGGTGACGAGTTGTTCGAAGCCTGGCGCATCGCCGTCGAGCACACGTTGCCAGGCCCGGCGGAACAGTTCGGGGACCGGGCGGTCGGGCACGATCACGGTGTGCGTGGGCTGCGGGTACAGCCCTTCCTTCCAGGTCTCCAGGGGCAGCGCCGGGTTCTTCAGCGCGCTCCAGCCACCGGGCACGAACAACGTGCGTCCGGCGCGCGAGCGCTTGGCCTCGACGACCAGGTCGGTGGCCGCGAGTTCGGCGCGGGCCTTCTTCAGCCGTGCGGGCTTCCAGCCGGTCCAGCGGGCCACCTGACGGTCCGTGGGGTCCGGCAGGGCGAGCAACTGGAGGTAGAGGATCGCCGCGTCCTCGCCGAGGCCGTGCGTCTTGGCCACCTCGGCGACCAGGTCGGGCACCGCGTACGCCGGGTCCTGGGGGATGCCGGGCGGGCCGTCGGCGCGCAGGAGTTCCTCGAAGGCCGGGTCCAGGATCCGGCGGAACGCCTTCAGGCTCGCGGAGTTCGCGGCGCCGCGGAGCGCGATCAGCCGGTCGAACCACGGGTCGTCGGCGCCGGTGAAGCCGGCGGGTCGCACCTCGGCGAACTCGCTGTCGCCGTACCAGGGCCGGAGCCAGAAGCGGTCCTCGATGCGCAGCACGCCGTCCGGGTCCGCGCCGCCGGTGGCGGGCAGGCCGACCGCCTCGCGCAGCAGGGTGGCGGTGGAGCCGCGCTCGGCGTACTCGATGTCCAGGTCGAAGACCAGGCCCGGGTCGGCCAGCCGGGTGCGCAGCATGCCGAGCGCGTGCGGCAGTTGGGCGCGCAACGGGTCGCCGTAGGGCAGTCGGTAGGCGAGCCAGACGAGGGCGGACACCATGTGGTTCAGGACGTTGCCGCTGGGCACCGCCTGTGGGTCGGAGGCGAGCAGCCGGCCGTCCTTGTCCACCGTGTGGGTGGAGGTGCCGGTGATCCACCGGAACGATTCCGGCGTGAGCACGTACTCGAACGAGGCCGGGGGGATGCCCCGGGCGTCCGCCGCGACCTCCTCGGACAGGCGCAGCACCCGGCCGAACGCGGCGTCCCACGCCCGGCAGCCGGCCGCGAGGTCGGGGCCCGTCGTCCACAGGGTGGGGATGTCCGACACCTGCTCGGGAATCAGCGCGCCCAGGACGCCGGCCCGCGCGCCGGCGTCGAGCCGGTCCAACTGCTCGCGGGCGTTGGTCGCCTCGGCGGCCTTGAGTCCGAGCACCGCTCGCCGGTCCTTGTCCAAGTCGTCCGCGACCATGCCGGCCAGCAGCACGCTCGCCTCGGCCCGGCCCAGGCCGGTGCCCTCGACCAGGGCCGGCACCGCCTCGGGCCGCCACGGGAGGGGCCCGTTCGTGCGGATCCCGTCCAGCACGGCGGCGACCCGCTCGGCGGACATCGGCTCGACGTAGCGGTGTTCCTCGTGGGTGGTGAAGCCGTCGATCGCGTCGAATCGGCCCGAGGGGTCGTGGTCGAGCGCGACCCAGTGGTCCTTGTCGTTGCCGTAGGTGTACTGGCTGTCCAGGATGAACACCGTACGGTCGCCGCGCCGGATGGTGCGGCCCTGCCGCTTGTGCTCCTTGTTCTTCTTCTTGGGGGATGGCTCGCACAGGACGACCGTGCGCAGCGTCCCGGCGGGAGTGCCCAGCGGCCCGGCGGTGAGCGCCTGCAGGATCACGAGCAACGACGCGCGGTGCTCCTCGGAGGTGAACGGGGACAGGGCGCGGGCGAGCAGCGCGGCGCGGCGGTCGAGCAGTTCGTGCCAGCCGAGCTGCGGATGGGTGAGCCGGACGTCCTCGACGGTCCACTCGGCCGGGCCGTCGGTGCGGGTCAGCGCCTCGGCCACGGCGGTGATGTGGTTCACCGTGGTCCACATGGTCCCGCCCGAGCCGTAGTAGCCGGAGCGGCCGATGCCCGCGGTCCCGGCGAGCGCCGCGCGCAGCTCGTCGTCCCTGCCGTGCTCGGGGCCGGTGGGCACCTCGCGGGTCTTCTGCTCCTTGACGGTGATCCTGCCGAAATCGCGCAGCCGGCCGGCGAGGCGGGCGGTGGTCGAGGCCAGGGTGGCGACGCTGCGGACCAGTCCGGCGTGCCCGAGCTCGGGCAGCAGCAGGCGCACCGGGACGATCCGCACCGGGTCGGGCCGGTTGGCCTTGGACTTGTCCCCGGACTTCTTGGCGATGGCGTACTCGGCCTGCGCCCGCTCGTGGTCCGCGTGCACCTCGGCGACCAGTGCGGCGGCGCGCTCGGGGGTGAGCGCGCGCAGGGCCAGCGAGCCGGCCTCGTCGCGAGGTCGCAGCGCGTGCCAGAACGCGACCTCGGGGACGATCCGGCTGCCGGTGGCCAGCTCGATGCCGCCCTGGTTGCCGATGCAGTAGCCGAGCAGCACGTCACCGGACCACAGCGACACGTTGCCGTTCTCGAAGACCACCGTCGGGGCGGCGCCGCCGGGCAGGCGCAGCGTGCCGATCGGCACCTCCTGCGGCATGCCGTCGCCGTGCCGCCGGTTGCGCACGGGGGTGCCGACGGTGCGCCCGTCCACCGATCCGGCGGTGACCGTGTCGCCGTCCACCCGGACCCAGTGGCCGAGCAGCGTGCCGTCGGTGCCCAGCGGGCTGTTCTCCAGGCCGGGCAGCAGCGGCAGCAGTTCGCACCGGTCGACCACGAGCGTGCCGCCGTCGGCGACTGCGGCGGCGAACGGGGCGGGCAGCGAGGCGCGGCCGTGGATGCCGGTGGCCGGGTCGTACTCGGTCCACTTGCGGTCGCCGCGGTCGAAGTCGAGGGACCAGTGCGTGGTGCCGTCGGTGAGCACGCCGCGACGCGGCGGCACCTTGGTGTCACCGGCGTACAGCGGGCGGCCACCGGTGGTCCGGCCGCCGTCGGGCAGTTCGAGGGAGAGCCGGGTGTCGCTGTCCGAGCGGCCGAAGCCCTCGCCGGCGAGCAGGAACGTCTCGGTCGGGCGTCCGGACCAGTAGCCCTCCCAGTCGTATTCCTTGTTGTACCAGGCGACCAGGAGTTGTCCGTCGACGTAGCGGTACTGGACCCGCTGCCAGGTCACGCGTTCCTTGGGCAGGCGCGGCTCGTGCACGAGCAGGATGCCCTCGGGACCGACCACGACCGCGCGCTTCTCGGTGGAGAGCACGAGCGCGGGCCACGCCTCGTCGACGACGATCTTGTGCTTGTGGCCGAACATCCCGGCGGCCTCCTCCAGGGCCGGCCAGCCGAGTTCGTCGTAGACGCCGGCCCGCAGCGTGTTCCTCAGCAGGGCGACCGGGTCGAACGCGCGGACCCGGGCGACCACGTCCGGGGTGACCTCCTCGGCCACCGAACGGAACCCGTTGAGCACCGAGAATTCGCGCTCGGCGGCGGGCAGGCCGGCCGCCGAGGTGACCTTGGCGCCCTGCTCGGTCAGCCAGTTCGCGAGCACCCCGCGCAACACCGGATGCTCGGCGGTGGCCCTGTGGTGGTTGCTCTTGAGGTTGCCGATCGCCCGATACAGCAGCGGAAGGTGGCGTTCGTCGGCGGCGATCGCGGCCAGCTCGCGGCGGCCCGCGGCCTGGTCGCTCCACCACTCGTCGAGGTCGAACGAGCCGTTGGGCTTCGGGTCGGCCAGCGGTATGCCCTCGGTCAGGGCCACGTCCAGCAGGTCGATGTCGACGCCGGCGCGCCAACCGTTGCCGTTGAACAGGTCGACCGGCACCGCCTCGGCGCGCAGCGCGCCCGCCATCCGGACCATCAGTTTCGCGGTGCGCTCGTTGCGCGGGCTGTAGCGCCAGCCGCGTCGGGAGTGCGCGGCCCAGCGGGCGAGCCACTGGGCGCGGGCGCCGGGCGCGAGGTCGCCGTCGGCCAGCAGGTCCAGGGTGCCCGCCTCGGCGAGCAGGTCGAGCCAGAATCCGTCGAGGTCGGCGTCCTCGACCGTGCCGCCGGGGGTGGGCAGGATCTCCAGCAGGCGGGCCCGCACCTCGGGCTCGGCGGCGGCCAGCGTCGCCAGCGGCTTGCGGTTGACCTTCCAGAAGGACAGCGGCGCCCGGCCGATCGCCGGTGTGGCGAGCAGTTCGCGCAGCAGGGCGAACTCCTCGACGGTGTGGTCGCCGCCGGCCGCCCGGATCAGCGCACGGGCGTCCTCGGCCAGGCCGGCGTACGGCGGCATGCCCGCGGTGCAGCGTTCCACCGCGAGTTGGCGGAACTGCACCCACGCCTGGGCCGGACCCAGGCGCACGGCCAGCGCCTTGGCGTGTTCCTTGAGCGCCTTGGCGGTCAGCGCGCCGGCGAAGGCGAACTCCAGGAAGACCGCGCGCAGCCGCTCCTCCTCGATCGGCAGGTTGTGCACCCGCTCGGCCTCGCGGGCCTTGCCGAAGAAGGCGGACGCGTAGGTCTTGTTGTCGTGCTTGAGGAAGATCCGCGCGGCCTGCTCGTGGAAGGTGGGCAGGAAGTGCGGTACGGCCCGGCCCAGGCGCACCGCCAGTTGGTCGAAGCCGTCCTTGGCCGCGCCGGGCTTGGTCTTGGCCTGGCGGTCCAGCCGCTCGATGTCGCGGACCAGGGCCAGCGCGTGGTGTCCGTTGGCCGGGTCGTTGACCAGGGCCCAGGCCGGGAAGCCGAGTGCCTCGCGGCGGACCTGGCCGACCTCGGGGGCGTCCGGCTCGCGGGCCAGGCCCAGGAAGCCGAGGGCCAGGTCCTCCGCCTCGCCCAGCGTCCCCGGGACCAGCCGGACGATCGGGCGGTCCGCGAACGCGGCGTGCAGGTAGGTGCGCACGGTGAGCGTGTCGATGTCGTCGCCGGTCAGGGTGCCGACCGGCAGGATGCCGCCCGCGTCCAGCAGGCCGCGCGCGTTGTCGGGGGTGGTGCTCGTGCCGGTGGTGTTCATGCCGCGTCCTCCGTGGTCTCGATCGTGCGGCCCGCGTACAGCGCGGCGCCCATGCGCATGCCTTCCGACCAGGCCACCGGCGGGACCCGGTCCAGGGTCAGCGTGCTGCCGCCCTCGGTCCAGGAGACCGATCCGGTCTCGGTCTCCTCGTAGCCGTCGTAGTCGCCCAGCCACATCCGGGCCTCGATCTCGCGACCTCCGTCGAGCACCGTGCACACGGCCTGGCCGCCACGCACCTGGTAACCCGACTGGGTGGCCCGGCCGATCAGGAAGCGCAACTGGTCGTAGCGCCCGCCGGAGAACTCCTCGACGGCGCTGCGGCTGCCGTCCAGGTCCGCGGGTCGGTGCCACACCTCGCGGTAGAGCTGCTGTACGCGCTGCTCGACCCCCAGTTCGACGGCGAACTCGCGCAGGTCCTCCAGGTCCTCCAGCAACACCGGGTGCGGGATCCGGATGGTCTGTGCGTCGAGGTAGACGGTGTCGCCGTCGGGGTCGACGATGCCGACGCCGCGCTCGGGGTCCGCACCGCGCAGGAATCCGGCCACGTCGGCGCCGTCGGCGGTGACCACCAGGTCGCGCAGGACGCGCTGCCAGGAGGGATCCGGCCACACTCGGGAGAGCACCGCGACCGGGACCGGGAGCGAGCCGATCATCCAGCGCTCGACCGCGTCCAGGCAGGTGCGGTCGTGGCGTTCCAGCCACTCGACGAGTTGACGCAGGCCCACCACGGCCGGGTCCTCGGCGAGCTTCCCGGGCACCGACTTCAGTTGCCGCCCCTTGGCATTGCGGCACACCACCTTGCCGTCCTGCAGGGCGACCTCATAGTCGCCCGCCGGGATCCATCCCACGATCGTTCCCTCCACTGCCGTCCGAGAAAGTCGGTGACAACCCGTCAAATGCCAAGCGGCACAAGGCGCCTTGCGCCGGTGACCAGGTTGGCGGGAACGTTAGCCGCCGAATCCGACAGCGCCGTCACCCGACAGGATGAAACCCTGAGGGAAACTGCGGGCGATGGCCGAATATCGCGCCTGCCGGGGAAACTCGCGACGGCGGTTGCACTAACTTCCGTGGAATGACAGTGCCCGCCGTGCCCAGAGGTCTGCGCAGCCTGATTCCCGGCCCCGGGCCGGACGGGGATCCGCTCGGCCCGGCCGGGCCGGCCACTCCCCCGGCGGCCTTCGAACCGGTGCCGGTCGCGGCGCGGACCCGTTCGGTGCTGGACGGACTGGCCCCGGTGGCGGTGCCGCGCGCGGTCGTCGAGGCGACGGCGGAGGTGCTCGGCGCACTGTCCGCGACGGCACCCGCGGAACTCGCCCAGGTCGCGCACGAACTGGCCCTGCGGCTCCGGGCCGCCGCCCATCCGGGGTAATTTGCCCGCCACAACCGCTCGTTCGGTGGTGTCGCCGTATCCGAGAGCCGCCTGGCGCGTTGTGCAGGATCCACCCGCCGCGGGTGGACTGTACGAACCGAAAGGACCGACACAAGATGTCGCGTATCGCCAAGGCCGCCGTCCTGACCGCCACTGTGGGCGCCGCTCTCGCGGGCGCTGCCGGCCCCGCCCTGGCCGGCTCCGACGCGGACGGCGCGGCCGTGGGTTCGCCCGGTGTGATCTCCGGCAACAACATCCAGGTTCCGGTTCACGTCCCGATCAACCTGTGCGGCAACACCGTCAACATCGTCGGGCTGCTCAACCCGGCGATCGGCAACGTCTGCGTCAACCAGGGCTGACCAGGCACCTCGGCCCCGCTCGGTGCGTTCTTCCACGCATCGGGCGGGGCCGTCCCATGCGCCGGGGCGGATCGGGTCGGCGCCCGGCCGGAGGGGATTGGCGGCGGCGCGGCGATGGAGTAGGCATGCGCGCATGACAACCTTCGCCCTGCACCACGTACAGCTCGCCATTCCGGCCGGCAGCGAGGACGCGTGCCGCGCCTTCTACCTCGGCGTCCTGGGCATGACCGAGGTCGCCAAGCCGCCGGTGTTGGCCGCGCGCGGCGGCCTGTGGGTGCGCGCCGGCACGCTGGAGATCCATCTCGGCGTCGAGGCCGACTTCCGACCCGCGCGCAAGGCGCATCCCGGCATCCTGGTCTCCGACCTGGACGAGGTGATCGCCCGGCTCACCGCGAACGGCACCGAGGTCGTCCCCGACGGCGAGTTCCCCGGCCATCGCCGGTGCTACGCGCAGGACGCGGTGGGCAACCGGCTGGAGTTCCTCCAACCGCTGTGACCGACGCGGCCACCGGCGTCGGTGCGGATCCGCTTGTGGACCGCGGTGGTTCGCACCCCCGATCGACCTCTCGGCGAGCCGGCGGGCCGGCGGTTCAGCGGGCGACCGCGTCGTCGCGTCGGAGCAGTCGCAGTTCGTCCCGGCGGGGCAGTCCCTCCCAGTCGCCGGGCACGGTGACCGCGAACGCGCCGGCCGCGGCGGCGGTGGCCAACCGGGCCGCCACCGTTGCGCCCTCGACCAGTTCGGCGAGATAACCGGCGGCGAACGCGTCGCCCGCGCCCACCGGGTCGACCTCGTCGACCCGGTGGGGCGGCACGTCGTGCACGTGGCCGTCCACGATCGCGACGGCGCCGCGCGCACCCTGCTTGAGCAACACCTGGCCGGGGCCGAGCGCGCCGAGTTCGCGGGCGAGGTCGAGCAGCGGGGTGTGCGCCGGCGCCTTGAGCACGAGGCGGGCCTCCTCCTCGGTGGCGAACACGATGTCCGCGGCGGCGGCCAGTGCCCGCAGTTCGGCCGCGGCGTCCTCGACCGACCACAGCGCCCGTCGATAGTTGACATCGAGCGAGACCGGTACGCCGGCCGCGTTCGCCTCGGCCACGGCCGCGCGCACCGCCGCCCGCGCGGTCGCGGACAGTGCGAGCGTGATGCCGGTGACGTGCAGGATCCGGGCGGAACGCACCAGCGCGGGATCCACATCCTCGGGACACAGCCGCGAACCGGCGCTGCCCGCACGGTAGTAGCGCACGTCGGTGACCGCGCTGGTCCGCCGGGCCTTGACCATCAGCCCGGTGGGCGCGTCCGGGTCGACCACCGCGCCGCGCGTGTCCAGCCCTTCGCCGCCGAGCACGCTCAGCACCAGCCGGCCGAACTCGTCGTCGCCGACCCGACCGATCCAGGCGGCCCGCCCGCCGAGTCGGGTGACCCCGATCGCCAGGTTGCTCTCGGCCCCGCCGGTGGCGACGTCGAGCGTGCGGGCGTGCCGCAGCGGGCCGATCCGCGGCGCGGTGAGCAGCACCATGGTCTCGCCGAGCGTGACCACGTCCGGGACTTCCCGGGGTTCGGCGCTCATGATGTCCTCTCGCCGGATGCGCGTCGTCGGTGGCATCGGATTCGGGATCGACGCGTCGATCCGGGGTGGGTTCGGTCCGGCGCCGAAACGGTGCCGGGGGTCGGCGCCGGTTCCGGCGGCCGGGTCAGAAGTGGGTGTTCAGCACGTCCACGACGCGGTGGTCGTCGTCCACCACCGGCACCGCGCGCCACTTGTCGAAGGCCGTACAGGGGTGCGAGATCCCCAGGCAGACCAGCTCGCCCGGGGCCATCGTGCTGTCGCCGAGGTCGACGTAGGCGTGCTGGTCGTCGAGCCTGACCACACGCGCCGGCCCCGCGTCGCGCAGTGTCCCGTCCAGCGCGCGCACCCGCAACGGGATCGGCAGGTCCTGGTCGAAGGGCACGTCGCGCCGACCCGCGCCGAGTACGGCAAGGCCCGGCTCGGGCGCGGAGACCACCTGGGCCCACACCTCCAGGGCGCCCGCGAGCGAGCCCTCCTCGGGGTGCCGCACGAACGGCGTCACGCGGGCGTACAGGCCGTCGTCGTGCGAGACGTAGGCGCCGCTGCGCAGGATGATCGTGCGGTCGGCGAGCGGCTCGCCGTCCGGCGCGAGCACGTCCACGACCGCGTCGAACCACGCGCTGCCGCCCGCCGAGACGATCGGCGTGCCGGGCACCAGGTCGGCGATCCCGTCGGCCAGGGCCGCCAGTTCGCGCAACCAGCCGGACACCGCGGCGGCGTCCGGCAGGCCACCCTCGTAGCCGGCCACGCCCGCCACGGTCAGCCCCGGCACCGCGGCGGCGACCCGGGCCAGTTCGACGCCCTCGGCGATGCTCCGGCAGCCGGTCCGCCCACCCGGGCGACCCAGCTCGATCAGTACCGACAACTTCCCGCCGGGCACCGCCGCCAGCGCCCGGCCGGCCACCTCCACGCCGGCCCGCGAGTCCACGTAGAACAGCAGGTCGGGCCGGGTCGCGGCCCAGCGCAGCACCTTCTCGTCCAGCACCTCGTTGGCCAGGATGATCCGCGGCACCCGGAACCGGTGCGCGGCCAGCGCCTGGTTCGCGGTCGCCACGGTGATCCCCCAGGCACCCGCGGCCAATTGCTCGGCGAACAGCTCGGGCGACATGGTCGTCTTGCCGTGCGGTGCGAACAACACGCCGTGGCGCACGGTGTACTCGGCCATCGTGGCCACGTTCGCGAGCAGCGCGGACTTGCGCGCGACCATCACCGGCCAGGTGAACGGACCGTCGAACAGGCTGTGTTCGGCGGCCCCGAGTTCGTCGTCGGTGAGTTCCTCATACGGCAGCCAGGTGCCTTTGGTGTACGAGTCGAGGGTCATCGGGTCGCTCCCAGGGTGCGCGATACACGGAGGGCCGCCGCCGCGACCGCGGGTCCCAGTTCACGAACCCGCGCGGCGGTGACGCGGGACGTCAGACCGGAGACCGACAGCGCTCCGACCACGACGTCGTTGTGATCGAAGATAGGCGCTGCCACACAGCGCACCTCGGGCTCGTTCTCCCGATCGTCGACCGAGTAGCCCCGGTTGCGGATCCGGGCCAGTTCGGTGCGCAACAGCGTGGGATCGGTCAGGGTGCGTGCGGTGACGGTGGGCAGGCCCGCGTCGACCACCTGGGTGAAGATCTCCTCGGGCAACCAGGCGAGCATCGCCTTGCCGACGGCCGTGCAGTACATCGGCGCGCGGCTGCCGATCCGCGAGGCCATCCGCACGGCGGTCTCGTTCTCGACCTTGTCGATGTAGACGATGTGCGGCGCGTCCGGGACGCACAGGTGCACGGTGCCGCCGGCCTCGCGCATCAGCCGGTGCGCCTCCTCGGCGGCGGCGGTGCGCAGGTCGATGCCGGCCAGGTACGCCTGGCCGAGTGCGAGCGCGCCGGGGCCGAGGCGGAAGTGGCCGTGCCGGCGGTCGCGGGCGAGCAGTCCGGTGTCCAGGAGCGGCTGGGCCAGCCGCAACACGGTGCTCTTGGACAGACCGAGCGCGTCGGCGAGTTCGGTCAGGCTCAGGCCCTCGGCGCCGGCGTGGTCGCGGACCTGCTCCAGGACGGCGAGGGCGCGGCGCAACGACGCGGACTGGTTGCGCGGCGGCGGCGACTCGGGGCGCGCTCCGCCTCGGGTCTCGCCGCGCGATTCGCTCGATGCGTCGTCGGTGCCGCGCTGGTGCTCGTGGATGCTCACTGGCATGTCCTCAGGACGACCCGACAAGGTGTCCGGGCGTGTGACCCGTCGGGGCTCCGGACGAGAGTACGGGGGCGGCGGCCGCCGATCCGTCGGTGCCGCCGAGCACCTGCCCGCCGCGCGGCCGTACGTCGTACATGGCGCGCCCTCCCTGTCCTGGTGTCGTTCGTGTCGTTCGCGTCACGTCCCGCGCCTTCGAGCGAGTCGCAAACGTTCGGTGTCGAGCGGATGGCCGTCGGATCGACCGAGCAGGGACGTTACGTGTCCGTGAGCACCCGGTACCACTTTCGCAGCACACAGTTTTGCAGTGCACAACGTTCGCCGGGACGCCTTGTCGGAACGCGGCGTCGCTTTCTAACGTCCCGCTCACGCCGCACCGGACTGTTTCCCCTTGCGGCCCGTTCGTGTCGATTGATGCAGACGTCCAGACGTACAGGCCGACCCTCGGGTCGCGGCATCGCCCGCGGTCGCTCCGGCCTGCCTCGCCGCAGGAGGAATTGTCGTGAAGATCCGGAGTTTGGCCGCCGTCGCAGTGGCCGGCATCGCGCTGGCGGCGTGCGCGCCGGGCACGGCGTCCAAGTCGAAGTCCGCCGACGAACAGACCGGCACGCTCAAGGTGTGGCTGTACGACGAGGCGAACCGCGCACCGAAGGAGAAGGTGGTCAACGCGGCGGTCGCCGACTTCAAGACCGCGCACCCCAAGGTGAACGTCGAGATCGGCTACATACCCACCGACGCGGGTCCGCGTGCGGAGAAGATGAAGGGCGCGTTCAACGACCCGAACAGCGCGCCGGACGTGGTCGAATTCGGCAACACCGACCTGTTCGGCTACGTCGCGGCCGGCGGCCTCGCGGACATCTCCGCCGACCTGGGCAACTGGTCGGAGGCGGGCGACCTGCCCAAGGACCTCAAGGACACCACGCTGGTCGACGGCAAGACCTACGGTCTGCCGTGGTGGCTGGGCCTGCGCTCGCTGTACTACCGCACCGACGTGTTCACCGAGCTCGGCCTCAAGCCCCCGACCTCGTACGCCGAGCTGGTCGAGGCCGCGAAGAAGGTGCGCCAGGCCAAGCCGGACATGCTCGGCATCGCGGTCGGCGGCAAGTACACCTTCGGCGGCCTGCCCTTCCTGTGGGCCAACGGCGGCGAGATCGCCACCCAGCAGGGCGGCAAGTACGCCGCCGCGATCGACTCGCCGCAGTCGCAGGCCGGCGTCAAGGCGTACACCGACCTGTTCGGCAAGGACATCTGTCCGCCGCAGCAGTGCGCCGACCTGACCGGCGGCAAGACGGTGGAAGCCTTCGCGGCCGGCACCGCGGGCATGGCGATCCTGCCCAACTCCTCGCGCAGCGCGGTCGAGGCGGGCGTGGCCAAGGGCAAGTACGCGGTCGTCCCGCTGCCGGGCACCACCCCGGGCTCGATCGCGCCGGCCTTCTCCGGCGGCAACGACCTCGGCGTGATGAAGTCCTCGCAGCACCGTTCGCTCGCGGTCGACTTCATGAAAATCCTGGGCGGCAAGAAGTACCAGCTCCAGATGTTCGACGCGATGGGCAACCTGCCCACGCTCGCCTCGGCGCGCGGTGACGTGGTGGCCAAGGACCCGTGGCTCAAGCCGTTCATCGACACCCTGAACGCGGGCACCAAGTTCGTGCCCAAGGACGCCGCGTGGGCCAAGATCGACTCGCAGTCGGTGGTGCCGACCATGTTCCAGAAGGTGGTCACCGGCAAGTCCGACGTCCCGGGCGCGACGGGCGAGGCCAAGACCGCGATCGACAACGCGTTCGCCGGGAAGTAGCACGGTGACCACGACCACCACGCCCGCGCGGGCGGACCGGCCGGCCACGGCCCCGGTCCGCCCGCGCGGCGGCGCGAAGAAGACCACGGCCGGGCGGCGTCGTTCGTGGATGCCGTTCTGGCTGCTGCTGCCGGCCGCGGCCATCCTGATCCCGCTGTTCGGCTACCCGCTCTACCAGCTCGGCCTGCTGTCCTTCCTCGACTTCGGCCAGCCGCAGGCGTCGGCGGGCGAGGTCGCCGAGTTCGTCGGCTTCGACAACTACTCGACCCTGCTGGGCGACGACCAGTTCTGGGACGTGTTGGTCCAGACGGTGATCTTCGCGGCGGCCTGCGTGGTGGCCACCCTCGTGGTGGGCGCGGCGCTCGCGGTGCTGCTGACCCGGATCGGCAAGTGGCCGCGGCTGCTGCTGCTGTTCGCCGCGCTCGGCGCGTGGGCGGCACCGGCGATGACCGGCTCGACGGTGTGGATGTTCCTGTTCGACACCAACCTGGGCCTGGTCAACGAGGTCCTGGGTATGCAGGGCCACAACTGGTTCTACGAGAAGTGGTCCGCGTTCGCGCTGGTCGGCGTCGTGGTCGTGTGGCACTCGTTCCCGTTCGTGATGATCTCGCTGTACGCGGGCATCGAGTCGATCCCGGTCTCCGTCCTGGAGGCGGCCCGGCTGGACGGCGCGTCCACGTGGACCACCTTCCGGCACGTGATGTTGCCGATCCTGCGGCCGATCCTGACCATCGTGGTGATCCAGTCGATCATCTGGGACTTCAAGGTCTTCACCCAGATCTACGTGATGACCGGGGGCGGCGGCATCGCCGGCCAGAACCTGGTGCTCAACGTGTACGCGTACCAGAAGGCGTTCGCGTCCTCGGACTACAGCCTGGGCGCGGCGATCGGCGTGTTGATGACGCTGATCCTGCTCGTGGTCACGATCTTCTACATCCGCGCGCTGCGTCGCTCCGGGGAGGAGCTGTGAACAGTACGTCCGCCGTACGCCCGGTCGGGCCGCGTCGCGTCAGGGGCGACCGCAAGGTGTCCCGGCGCATCGCCAACATCACCGCGATCGTGATCGCGCTGGTCACCGTGTTCCCGCTGTACTGGATGGTGCTCTCCGCGCTCAAGCCGGACGGCGAGATCAACTCGGTCGACCCGCGGCCGTGGACGTGGCATCCGACGCTGGACAACTTCCGCGACGCGTTCGGGGTCAGCGGCTTCGGCGGCTACTTCCTCAACAGTCTGATCGTGGCCACCGTGGTGGTCGTGCTCTCCGGCCTGGTGTCGTTCCTGGCCGCGGTGGCGCTGACCCGGTTCCATTTCAAGTTCCGCACCACGATCCTGGTGATGTTCCTGGTCGCCCAGATGGTGCCGGTCGAGGCGCTGACCATCCCGCTGTTCTTCCTGGTCCGCGACATCGGCACGGTCGCGCCCGGGTTCGGGCTCAGCACGCTCGGCTCGCTGATGCTGGTCAACCTGGCCTTCTCGCTGCCGTTCGCGATCTGGATGTTGCGCGGCTTCGTCAAGGCGATCCCCGAATCGCTGGAGGAAGCCGCCCGGATCGACGGCGCGAACCGGTTCACCATCCTGTGGCGGATCCTGTTCCCGCTGGTGGCGCCCGGGCTCGCGGCCACGTCGGTGTTCTCGTTCATCACCGCGTGGAACGACTTCGTCTTCGCCAAGACGTTCATCCTGGACACCGACCACCAGACGCTGCCGGCGGCGCTGATGGTGTTCTTCAAGCCGGACGAGAACGATTGGGGCGGCATCATGGCCGCGTCCACCCTGATGACCATTCCGGTCCTGATCTTCTTCGTGCTGGTACAGCGGCACCTGGTCTCGGGGCTCGGCGGAGCGGTGAAGGACTGATCCGGTGACGACGTTCCCTGCGAACCTGTCCGTGGTGCCCCGGCCCGTTCGGGTCGTGCCCGGGGCCGGTGCCTTCGTGTTGACGGAGACCACCGGGCTGACCCATCCACCCGAGCTGGCCGCCGAGGCGGCCTGGTTGCGCGGTGCGCTCGGCCCGGCGACCGGGTGCCTCCTGGCGTCCGGTCCGGGTATCGCCCTGGTCCTGGACCCGGCGGGGCTGCCGGCCGAGGGATACCGGCTGGAGGTCACCACGTCGGCGGTCGAGCTGCGCGGCGGCTCGGCGGCCGGGGTGTTCGCGGGCCTGCAGACGCTGCGCCAACTGCTGCCGGCGAACGTGTTCCGGCGCGCCCGGGTGGGCACCGACCGATGGGCGCTGCCGGTGGGCGTGATCGAGGACGAGCCGGCCTTCGCCTGGCGCGGGGTGATGCTGGACGTGGCCCGGCACTTCCTGCCCAAGCAGGACGTGCTGCGCTTCGTGGACCTGATGGCGGTGCACCGGTTGAACGTGCTGCACCTGCATCTGACCGACGACCAGGGCTGGCGGATCGAGGTGCCGCGGTGGCCCCTGCTGACCTCGGTGGGCGCGTGGCGCACCGGCAGCATGCGGGGGGCGCGGCAGCACGAGACGTTCGACCAGCGACCGCACGGCGGCTACTACACGGGCGAGGACCTGCGCGAGATCGTCGCGTACGCGGCCGATCGGCACATCACCGTGGTGCCCGAGATCGACCTGCCGGGGCATACGCAGGCGGCGGTGGCGGCCTATCCGTCGCTCGGCGCGGTACCGGTGGAGGGGGTGCGCACCCGGTGGGGCGGAGTGTCCGACGGGGTGCTCGCACCGACCGAGGAGGCGCTGGGCTTCTGCCGCGACGTGCTGGCGGAGGTGTGCGCGATCTTCCCGTCCCGGTATGTGTGCGTGGGCGGCGACGAGGTGCCGACCGAGCCGTGGGAGCGGATGGGGCATGCCGACCCGGGCTCGCTCGGCGGCTGGTTCGTTGGCGAGTTGGCCGTGATGCTGGCCGCGCACGGGCGGCGACTGTTCGGCTGGGACGAGGTGCTGGGGGGCGGGGCGGCGGTGCCCTCGGACGCGCTGATCGGCGGCTGGCGCGGCGAGCACGGCACGATCGCGGCGGCCCGGGCCGGGTTCGACGTGGTGGCGTGCCCGGACACCTCGGTGTACTTCGACTACCGCCAGGGCGAGGACGTGGACGAGCCGATTCCGGTGGGGCCGCTGTTGACACTGGCGGACGCGTACGCCTTCCGGCCGGTGCCCGCGGCGTTGTCCGCCGAGGAGGGCGCGCGGGTGTTGGGTGGGCAGGCGCAGATCTGGACCGAGCACATGGACTCGGTGCGGCGGATCGACTACATGGCCTTCCCGCGGTTGTGCGCGTTCGCCGAGGCGGTGTGGTCGGGTCCCGGCGACTTCGCCGAGTTCGCCGGGCGGTTGACGTCGGCCCACCTGGCCCGGCTGGACGCGCTGGGGGTGGAGTACCGGCCGTCGGAGGGGCCGCATCCGTGGCAGACCCGACCGGACGCCCCGGGGTGGCCTCGGGAGCGGGCGGATCGCGAGGCGGAGTTGCTGGAACTGACGAAAAACATCCGGGCAGACATCTGACGCCATGTCAGTTACCGTCGGCCGGTCCTGCTT
>NZ_JBHZAV010000151.1:0-21558 GCF_042754445.1 Embleya sp. NPDC059213 | reverse complement strand
TGGTTTGTCTACAACCCACACCCGGGCGCGGGGGCCGGGGGTGTTGTGTGGGGTGTGTATTGGGGGGCGGTAGTTTTGCCCCGGGGGGGTGCCCCCCGGGTGGTCGCGGGGCACGTCCACCGGCTCCCAGTCCCGGACCAGGGTCGTGAGCGCGTGGCGGTTCACGCCGGCGCGGGTCCCGAGGTCGCGTCGCCGCCGGGCTCTTCGTCCAGGACGCCGGCCGCGCGGGCGAGGTCGAGGTCCAGTGCCTCGCGGCGGATGCGCTGGTCGATGTAGAGCAGTGCGGTGGCGCCGGCGGCGAAGGGGTAGAGCAGCGCGGCGCTGATCACCGCGCCGACGCCGGTGATCAGCAGGTCGCCGAAGGAGGGGTCCGGAACGTCGGAGGGCTTGGACGCGGTGAGCGCCGAGATGCCGTCGGAGACCAGCAGGAACGGGAACTGGATGATGGCGCCGACGACCGTCATGATCAGCGCGATCAGCAGCAGGATGCCGCACACCCGCCACCACGCGCCGGTGACCAGCTTGCGCGAGCGCTCCAGCGCCTTGCGCACCGACTGCTTCTCCAGCATCAGGGTGGGGCCGGCGAGCGAGAAGCAGACGTAGAGGTAGACCGCCGCGACGACGCCGCCGATCATGCCCGGGAGCAACAGCAGCGCGCCGAGGCCGTCGGCGCCGACGGCCAGCAGCAGCAGGCCCGGCAACATCGCGATCAGGAGGGTGCCGACCGGGATCAGCCAGGAGGCGAAGGTGACGCCGAGCAGGCGCGGGAGCAGCGGGCGCACCGCCGTCCAGGCCTGGGTGGCGGACATGGTCTTGGCGATCACGGCGCGGCTGACCACGACGGTGAGCATCGCGGTGGCGGCGATCTGCCCGAGGGCGGCGACCACGATCGGCACGATCACCAGCGCGCTGGTGTCGCGCAGGTAGCGCCACGCCTCCTCGCCGGTGGCGTCGTCGCCGAGGTCGCTGGGCGAGAACTCGCGGTTGAGCAGCCAGGTGACCGGTACCTCGAGGCACTGGGTGAGCAGGGCGACCACGACGGCGATGCCGATCATGACCTTCCAGTGCGCGCGCATGGCGGCGAACGCGCCGTCGAGGATCTCGCCGACGCTCAGCGGGCGCAGTGGGATCACGCCGGGCTTGGCGGCCTGTACGTAGGGGCCGTTCCAGCCGGGAGGCGCGCCCCACAGCGGCGGTTGCTGCTGGGGGGCACCCCAGCGCGGGTCCTGGCCGGGGCCCGGTTGCGGGGGTCCCCATCCGGCCGCCGGGCCCTGCTGCGGCGGTCCCCATCCGGAGGCGGGCGGCTGGACCGGGGCCCACCCGGGGGCCGGGGCTCGGGGGCCGGGCTGTTCCGGAGCCGCGGGCTCGTCCTCGGCCGGGGGTTTGTCCAGGGACGGCTTGTCCGGCGACGGCGGCTTGTCCAGGGACGGGGGCGTGGCCGGCGACGGCGAGTCGGGCGCGGGCGCGGGTCGGTCGGGTGACGTGGCGTCGTCCGCCGGGCGTTCCTCGTCCGGCCCCGGGGCGTCCGGGGTGGGCGGGCCGGGCGAGTCCGTCATGCGATTGCGCTCCTCGTCCTGATCGGGTGGTGACTCATCGTGGCATGCCGGTGTGGGCCCCGGATGAACGGGCGGCCATCGGATCCGGTCCGCCGGCGCGGGTACCTCGACCGCCGGGACAACGTCGAGCGCGCGTCGCACGTTCCGGCACCGGTTCGCCCGGGCTCCGGCGGGCCCCGGCGAGGTCCGGCGGACGCCGTCGGGGGGTCGTGGGCATGGCCGAAACGCCCGTTGCGCCGGTCGGTGGGCCGGCGTACGGCCCGGTCGGGGACGTGACTCCGCACTCTCTCCGGTGGCAATGATCAGTATTTGGGAGATTTTGTCGTCGATCGGCGCGGCCGGAATCGGTCGGATGAGTGCAGGTCACAATCCGGTAATGCGACGATGATGTACATGAAGGGACGCGTCCTCATCGTTGACGACGACACCGCACTGTCCGAGATGCTCGGGATCGTGCTGCGTGGCGAAGGGTTCGAGCCGTCGTTCGTGGCGGACGGCGACAAGGCACTCCAGGCTTTTCGGGATGTAAAACCGGACCTGGTACTGCTGGACCTGATGCTGCCCGGCCGTGACGGCATCGACGTCTGCCGCCAGATCCGTGCCGAGTCCGGCGTGCCGATCGTGATGCTCACCGCCAAGAGCGACACGGTCGACGTCGTGGTCGGGCTGGAATCCGGAGCCGACGACTATGTGATCAAACCGTTCAAGCCCAAGGAGCTTGTCGCTCGTGTGCGGGCCCGCCTGCGCAGAGCCGAAGAACCCACCCCGGAGCAGTTGGTGATCGGCGATCTGGTGATCGACGTGGCCGGCCACGCCGTGAAGCGGGACGGGCAGAACATCGCGCTCACCCCGCTGGAGTTCGACCTCCTTGTCGCACTCGCCCGCAAGCCCTGGCAGGTGTTCACCCGCGAGGTGCTTCTCGAACAGGTCTGGGGATACCGACACGCGGCGGACACCCGCTTGGTGAACGTGCACGTCCAGCGGCTGCGCTCGAAGATCGAGCGCGACCCCGAGCGTCCGGAGACCGTGGTCAC
Organism: Embleya sp. NPDC059213; assembly: GCF_042754445.1. Taxonomy (NCBI): domain Bacteria; kingdom Bacillati; phylum Actinomycetota; class Actinomycetes; order Kitasatosporales; family Streptomycetaceae; genus Embleya; species Embleya sp. NPDC059213. The sequence continues at coordinate 18,968 of NZ_JBHZAV010000151.1, read as the reverse complement.
CGTGCGCGGGGTCGGCTACAAGGCGGGACCGGCCTGACCTTGAGTTCGTTCCGGTGAGCACCGCACAGCGGTCGCCCTCTCCATCGGCCTGGTCCCTCGCCCTGCGTCGCGTACGCGGTGGCGTGGGCCGGGTCATGGCGTTGTGGAACAGATCGATCCAGTTTCGCGTCGTGGCCACCACCCTGGTGTTGTCCGTCGCGGTGATGGTGCTGCTCGGGGTGGTGGTGGTCGGCCAGGTCCGCAACGGCCTGCTGGACGCGAAGGTGGCCTCCGCCCGGTCCCAGGCCCAGGGCGGGATCGCCGATGCCCGGGCCCAGGCCGACGAGATCGCCACCAGCCCGGGCCGGCACGTCCAGGTACCCACCGGCGTGCCGGCCGGCACCCCGGCGTCCGGCAACCGGGTGAACACCGGCGACTGGCTCAACGCCCTGGTCAAGCAGCTCTCCAGCGGCGGCCAGGGGGTCTACGACGTGGCCGCCACCAGCCAGGACACGGCGGACAACCCGCCCGGGTCCGGTCGCAGCCCCCGCGCGTCCGGCGACGTGGTCCCCGACGCCAGCGTGCCGGACGAGCTGCGCCGCGAGGTCGGGCTCAAGCGCGGTGTGCCACTGCTCCAGTACACCCAGATCGTGCGCGAGGGCCAGCACGGCGAGGGCCCGGCCGAGACCACCCGCGAGGCCGGCCTGGTGGTCGGTGCGGAACTGGAGGATCCCGACGGCGGCTTCTACCAGCTCTACTACTTCTTCTCCTTCGGCCCGGAGGAGAAGACCCTGGGTCTGGTGCGCAGCACGCTGGCCACCGCCGGGGTCTTCCTGGTGCTGCTCCTGGTGGCGATCGCGGCGCTGGTGACCCGTTGGGTGGTCACCCCGGTGCGGATGGCGGCCCGGATCGCCGAGCGGTTGGCCGCCGGTCGCCTGGAGGAACGCATGCGGGTCGTCGGCGCGGACGACCTGGCGCGCCTGGGCTCCTCGTTCAACAAGATGGCCTCCAATCTGCAGAACCAGATCCGGCAGTTGGAGGAGCTCTCGCGCGTGCAACGCCGGTTCGTCTCGGACGTCTCGCACGAACTGCGCACCCCGCTGACCACCGTGCGGATGGCGGCCGACGTGCTGCACGAGGCCCGCGAGGACTTCGACCCGGCCACGCGGCGCTCGGCCGAGCTGTTGCAGAACCAGTTGGACCGGTTCGAGGCACTGTTGTCGGACCTGCTGGAGATCAGCCGCTTCGACGCCGGCGCGGCCGTGCTGGACGCCGAGCCGGTGGACCTGCGCGACCTGGTGCGTCGGGTGGTCGAGGGCGCGGAGCCGCTGGCCGAGCGGCGCGGCAGCCGACTGGTGGTGCGCGCACCGGACAAGCCGTGCGTGGCAGAGGTGGACCCGCGCCGGATCGACCGGGTGTTGCGCAACCTGGTGGTCAACGCGGTCGAGCACGGCGAGGGCCACGATGTGGTGGTCACCGTGGCCGGCGGCGAGGACTCGGTCGCGGTGGCCGTGCGCGACTACGGCGTGGGCCTCAAGCCCGGCGAGTCCTCGCTGGTGTTCGCCCGGTTCTGGCGGGCCGACCCGGCCCGGGCCCGGACCACCGGTGGTACCGGACTGGGCCTGTCGATCGCGTTGGAGGACGCGCACCTGCACGGCGGCTGGCTCCAGGCGTGGGGCGAGCCGGGCGGCGGCTCGCAGTTCCGGCTGAGCCTGCCCAAGACCGCGGGTGGCGATCTGGTGCGTTCGCCGCTGCCGTTGGAGCCCGAGGACTCGCGGGCGAATCGGGGCCTGGGCCCGGCGGGCTCGCCCTATCGGCGCACCGTGCGTGCGGCCGGCCCCGCGGGAGGCACTCGATGAGGCGGATCAGCCCGTTCCTGGCCCTGGTGTGCGTGTTGTGCACGCTCAGCGCGTGTGCGTCCATGCCGCACAGCGGCAGCGTGCGCGAGGCGGCCAAGGGCGAAAGCAAGGAGCAGGGCCCCGAGCAGCAGGTGCGGGTGTTCGCGGTGCCGCCCAAGCCCGGCGAGCAACCGCACGGGATGGTCGCCGGCTTCCTGGAGGCGGTCACCAGCGACGAGCCCGACTACACGACGGCGCGCGCCTACCTGACCCCGGAGGCCCGGGCCAAGTGGGTGCCCACCCGCGAGATCGTGGTGCTCGACTCGATCGCCCGGATCGAACTGGTCCCCGGCGCCGACGAGCGCACCTATCAGGCGGAGGTGTCGGGCACCAAGGTGGGCACGGTCGACAACCGCAACGCCTACCAGCCCGAACAACTGCCGAACGCGCAGTACCGGGCGACGCTGCAACTGCGGCTGGGTACCGACAACCAGTGGCGGATCGCCGACCTGCCGGACGGGCTGATCCTGTCCCGGGCCGAGTTCCACCGGATCTACCGGTCGGTGAACACCTACTGGTTCGCCACCGCGATGCCGGTGGGCAAGGACATCCTGGTGCCCGACCCGGTCTACCTGCGCAGCCGCGTCGGACTGACCTCGGCGCTGGTGCGCCAACTGGTGGGCGGGCCCACCGACTGGCTGCGGCCGGTGGTGGAGACCGCGTTCCCGGCGGGCACCGAACCCGCCGACCGGGTCGTCTCGATCGAGGACAACCGGATCGCCCGGGTGCAACTCAACCGGCAGGCCCGGCTCGCCCAGACCAAGGGCTGCGAGCGGATGGCCGCACAACTGCTCTACACCCTGCGCCAGGTCTCCGGAGTGGATTCCGTCTCGATCACCGGCGGCGGCGAGCCGATGTGCTCGCTGTCCTACGACGACGCCGCCCAGTACGACCCGGGGCGAGCGGCCCGGACGTCCGCGCCCACCGGCTACTTCATCGCCAAGGGCAACGTGGTCAACGTGGTGCCCGGCCCGAACGGCAATCCGCCGGTGTTGCCCGGACCGTTCGGCGACGGCACCTACAAGGTCGACCAGATCGCCGTCTCGCGCGATCCGTTCCGCCGCCGGATCGCGGGCATCGACACCAGCGGTCGCCGACTGCTGGTCGGCGACGTGGACGGCCACGGCGAGGTCCAGGAGTGGCTGACCACCGCTCCGGCGTCGCTGCTCAGTCCGACCTGGGACGGTCGCGGCGTGTTGTGGGTGCTCGACCGCACCAAGGACGCCGAACAGGTGCTCGCGCTGTACGAGGACGAGCGCAGGCAGATCACCCGGGTCGCGGTCGACGTGGAGGGCATCACCGCCGCCCGGATCACCGGCCTGCGGCTGTCCCCGGACGGCACCCGCGCCGCGCTGATCGTGGACAACGGCAAGGTGCTGATCGGTCGGGTGGAGCGTCGGGTGAACAACGGCGCGGTGGCCCTGACCATCGCCGCGCCACGCTCGGTGATCCCCTCGCTGGTCGAGGTCAAGGCGATCTCCTGGAACGGCCCCGACCGGCTCGCGGTACTCGGCAAGGAGGGCCAGGGCGCGCTGGCCCCGCAGATCGTGGACATCGACGGGGGCCTGTCGGTCTCCGTCGCCTCGGTCAACGGCATGCTGCGCATCGCGGCACCGGACGGCTCGGACCAGCCCCTGTTGGCGGACTCCGGCGAGGAGAACATCTACCAGTTGTCCCAGGGCAACAACTGGACCAAGGTGCACAGCGGCCTGTACCCGGTCTATCCGGGCTAGGCCCCGTCCGGCGGCCCCACCGGGATCCGCCGGACAGGGCCTGGCGGCGGGGCCGGTCGGCCGGCTCTCGGCGGGGCCGCGGGGTCGATCGGTCCCATCGGATTCGGTCGGATCGGGGGCGGTCCCGGTCGCGTCGGGTCCGCCTCGATCGTCCGCCACGGCGCGCCATGACCGGATCGGGTGGTTGTGCGTACCGTCGGTCCGTTTCGGGGCCGGCCGTGCGAGCTTGGGGGCATGGAACGGTCTCGGGTGCTCGCGGCGTGGGCCGACCTGGTGCTGCCCGTGTGTTGCGCGGGTTGTGCCGAGTCCGGGGCGTTGCTGTGCGGGCGCTGCCGGGCGGTGTTCGCCGCGGCGCCCGTGCCCGTGCGGCCGACGCCGGCGCCGGAGGGGCTGCCGCCCGTGCACGCGGTCACCGCGTACCTGGGGCCGGTGCGCCCGGTGCTCGCCGCCTTCAAGGAGCACGGCGCGCGCCGACTGGCCCGCCCGCTCGGCGACGCGCTCGCGCGGGCCGCAGCGGCCGGGCTGCCCGATCCGGCCGGGTCCGCCCTGCTGGTCCCGGTGCCCTCGACCCGGGCCGCGGTGCGCCGCCGGGGTCGGGACGCCACCGGCGAGTTGGCCCGGCGCGCGGCCGGTCGACTGCGCGCGGCCGGAGTGCCCACCCGGGTGCTGCCGGCCCTGCGACATACCAGGCGAGTACAGGATCAATCAGGTCTTTCGGCGCATGAACGGAGGATGAACATCCGCCGATCAATGATCGTTTCGGACAGGTTGGCGCCCTTGTTTACGGGCATTAGTGTGGTGATCGTCGTCGATGATGTTTGCACCACCGGCGCAACTCTCGCGGAGGCGACCCGTGCGGTCCGAGCCGTGGGAGGGCGAGTCGGGGCGGCGGCCGTGGTGGCCGCGACGACCCGACGGCGCCGGGCGGAGCAGGACCATCGCCGACCTGGTCGGCCGGATGGGTGGCCACCCCTCCGGCATGGCGCAATGGATGGAGTTCTGCGTGGACATTGTCGTCAAGGGCCGCAAGACCGAGGTACCCGAGCGTTTTCGCAGGCACTGCGTCGAGAAGCTGGAGAAGATCCGCAAGCTCGACGACAAGGTGATCAGCGTTGACGTGGAGGTGTCCAAGGAGCGGAACCCGCGGCTGGCGGAGCGCTCGGACCGGGTGGAGATCACGCTGAACACGCGTGGTCCCGTCATCCGGGGCGAAGCCGCCGCGTCCGACCCATACGCCGCACTCGACATGGCGTGCGCGAGACTCGAAGCGCAGTTGCGCAAGGCCGCCGACCGGCGGCGCGTGCACCATGGTCACCGTTCCCCCGTATCGGTGGGCGCGGCCACTGCGGAGATCAATCACGCCGACCGGCTCAATGGGGCCGTGGTGGCGTCCGCGGAAGACATCGAGGCTGTGAAGAACGGCGAATTGAGGCCCCAGCCGCACATGGCGGGCCCGATCGAGGTAGACGGCGAAGGCCCCCTCGTGGTTCGCGAGAAGGTACACGCCGGGCGCCCGATGGCGCTCGACCAGGCGCTGTACGAGATGGAGTTGGTAGGCCACGACTTCTATCTGTTCATCGATTCGAGCACCAGGTGGCCGAGTGTGGTGTACCGCCGGCACGGCTACGACTACGGTGTGATCCACCTCAAGCCCGAGGACCGCGAGGACGGCGGACCGCAGTAAGCAGCGGTCGGGCCGTCCCGCCGCGCCCTTTGGCGGTCAACGGACGCCGAAACCCTTCGGGGTTTCGGCGTCGGTTGCGTTCTCGACCGTGGCGTTCCCTGGCGAAAGTTCCGCTTCGCAAGTACGTTCCGCACATAACACCCATCAGGGCCTGGCGTCGTGGCGATCACGTGGGATCATGTCCTGGACACGGATCGTGCCGACCCAGGGGGGAAACACGGTGGGTGAACAGTCTGTTCCGACCCGCGTGGACCACGGCTCAGCGGGCGAACCGATTCGCGTGCTGGTGGTCGACGACCACGATCTGTTTCGCCGGGGTCTGGACATCGTGCTCGCGCCCGAACCGGACATCACGGTGGTGGGCGAGGCGGGGGACGGCGCCGAGGCGCTGGAGGCCGCACAGGATCTGCTGCCCGACATCATCCTGATGGACGTCCGGATGCCCAGACGCGGCGGTATCGAGGCGTGCACGGCGATCAAGGAAGTCGCACCCAGCACGCAGATCATCATGCTGACGATGAGTGAGGAAGAGGCCGACCTCTACGACGCGATCAAGGCCGGCGCGACCGGCTATCTGCTGAAGGAGATCTCGCACGGCGAGGTGGCCTCGGCGATTCGCGCGGTGGCCGACGGGCAGTCGCAGATCAGTCCGTCGATGGCGGTCAAGCTGCTGACCGAGTTCAAGTCGATGAGCCGGCGCGACGACGAACGACGCCTGGTGCCGGCGCCGCGGCTGACCGATCGCGAGATCGAGGTGCTGCGGCTGGTGGCCACCGGGCGCAACAACCGCGACATCGCCAAGCAGTTGTTCATCAGCGAGAACACGGTCAAGAACCACGTGCGCAACATCCTGGAGAAACTCCAACTGCACTCGCGCATGGAGGCCGTGGTCTACGCGATGCGGGAGAAGATCCTGGAGATCGGCGACTGACCCGGCGGTGGCTGCCGACCGGGCGAGGATCCGCCCGGTCGGCAGTCGTGCGTGGGCGGATCAGCTCGCGAGCAGGGCGCCCAGCGGTGCGCGGGTGCGCTCGTGGTCGATGTGCTCGATCCGGACGTCCTGGCAACCCACCCACTGGGCGGCCTCGCGCAGCGCCCCGGCCGCCGCCGCGAGGGTGCGCTCGGTGACCTTGGCGCCGGCCTCGAAGGACAACCGCCGGGCCACCAGCGTGCGTCCCTCGCGAGCCGGGTCCACCCGGCCGACCAGCCGCCCGCCGGCGAGCAGCGGCATCACGAAGTAGCCGTGCACCCGCTTGGCGGCCGGCACATACGCCTCCAGGCGGTGCTCGAAGCCGCCGAACACCCTGGCGGTGCGCGGTCGGTCCCACACCAGCGCGTCGAACGGCGACAGCAGCGTGTTGCGATGCCGGCCGCGCGCGGGAGCGGCCAGCGCGGCGGGATCTGCCCAGATGCCCTCGCGGGCGGCCCGCTCGCCCCAACCCGCGACGGTGACCGGGACCAGGCCGCTGTCCGGCAGCGCGGCGTCGACCTCGGCCCGGGTCAGCCGGTACTGGTCCATCAGGTCGGCCCGGGTGGCCACGCCCAGTTGACGGCCCGCGAGGGCGACCAGGCGGCGCACGCACTCGGCGTCGTCGGGCTCCTCGGCGAGCAGGGCCGGCGGGATCACCCGCTCCGGCAGGTCGTACACCCGCTTCCAGCCCTCGCGGCGCACGCAGACCACGTCGCCGAAGGCGAGCGCGCGCTCGGCCGCGATCTTGGTCTCGCTCCAGTCCCACCACTCGCCCTTGTTCTTGGCGCCGCCCAGGCCGGTGGCGGTGAGCGGGCCCTCGGCGCGCAGCCGCTCCAGGACGTTGCGGTACGCCTCCTCGGTGACCCGTTGGCCCCACAGGTGACCGCGATCTCGGTGGTGCCGACGGCGGAAGGCGAAGTCGGGCCAGGTGTCCATCGGCAGCACACAGGCCGCGTGCGACCAGTACTCGAAGGCGGTCTCGCCACTCCAGTAGGCGGCCTCGACGGCCGGTCGACCGACCGCTCCCAGGCGGGCGTACGGCACCAGTTCGTGCGAGCGGGCCAGGGTCGAGATGGTGTCGAGCTGTACCGCGCCGAGCGCGTGCAGCACGCCCAGGACGCCGGTGCGGCGGTCGGGGGCACCGAGGAAGCCCTGGGCGGCCAGCACGATCCGGCGGGCCTGGTCGGCGGTCAGCTCGGCGACGGGGTGCCGGTCGGCTGTCGGCTGTGGGGTCATGGACGCCACCTTAGAACGTATGTTCGCATCAGGTGTCCGTGGCGAGCCGGGCATGCAGATGTACGTCCGCGAACGGTTCGTCGGCACCGGTGAAGCACTGCCGCAGTACTCCTTCGAGTGCATATCCCGCCGCGCCCGCGACCGCGCACGAGCCGGCGTTGGTCACGGCGTGCCGCAGTTCCACCCGGTGCAGGTCCAGTGCGCCGAACGCCCAACGGCTCACCGCGCCCACCCCGTGTCGGGCCACGCCGCGACCTCGGGCGTGCTCCAGCGTCCAGTAGCCGATCGCGGTGGTGCGCCACCGCGGGGTGGTGTCGGCGAGCCCCACATGGCCGAGGACCTCGCCGGTCACCGCGTCCATCACCGCGAACGAGGGCCCCTCGCCGTCGGCCCAGCGCCGCGCGCGGGTGGCCAGCCACGCGCTCGGATCACCGTCCGTCGGCACCGCCATCCAGCGGGTGATCTCCGGATCGGCGAGAGCGGTGCGGACCACGTCGACGTCGTGTTCGTTCCAGGGGCGGAGCTGAAAGCGCCCCGCCGCGATCTCCACAGGTTCCATGCCGGTCACTGTGCCGGCCCGCGAGGCTCGATCCCGGCTTGCCTCCTCGCATACGATGGCCGTATCGGCGGGACGGGCCCCGCCGTGCCGTCACGTCCGAAAGGCGGGCGGGCGCCGTCGGGCAAGGAGCTCATCCAGCGTGTCTATCTTCGATAAGGTCCTGCGCGCCGGCGAGGGCAAAATCCTGCGCAAGCTCAACCGCATCGCAGATCAGATCGAGTCGATCGAAGATGACTTCAAGGACCTCTCCGACGCCGAGCTGCGCGCACTGACGGACGAGTACAAGCAGCGCTACGCCGACGGGGAGACCCTCGACGACCTGCTTCCGGAAGCCTTCGCCACCGTTCGCGAGGCCGCCCGCCGCACCCTGGGCCAGCGGCACTACAAGGTGCAGCTCATGGGCGGCGCCGCGCTGCACCTGGGCAACATCGCCGAGATGCGCACCGGCGAGGGCAAGACCCTCGTCTCGACGCTGCCCGCCTACCTGAACGCGATCGCCGGCGAGGGCGTGCACGTGGTCACGGTCAACGACTACCTCGCCGAGCGCGACTCGGAGTGGATGGGACGCGTCCACCGCTTCCTGGGGCTGACCGTCGGCTGCATCCTGGCCAACATGCCGCCGCACGAGCGCCGCAAGGCGTACGGCTACGACATCACCTACGGCACCAACAACGAGTTCGGCTTCGACTACCTGCGCGACAACATGGCGTGGTCGGCCGACGAGCTGGTGCAGCGCGGCCACTTCTTCGCCGTGGTCGACGAGGTCGACTCGATCCTGGTCGACGAGGCCCGTACACCGCTGATCATCTCCGGCCCGGCCGACCAGGCCACGAAGTGGTACGCCGACTTCGCCAAGATGGTCAAGCGGCTCAAGCGCGGCGAGGCGGCCAACCCGCTCAAGGGCATCGAGGAGACCGGCGACTACGACGTCGACGAGAAGAAGCGCACCGTCGCCATTCACGAGTCCGGCGTCGGCCGGGTCGAGGACTACCTCGGCATCGACAACCTCTACGAGGCGGTCAACACCCCGCTGGTCGGCTACCTGAACAACGCCATCAAGGCGAAGGAGCTGTACAAGCGGGACAAGGAATACGTGGTCGTGGACGGCGAGGTGCTCATCGTCGACGAGCACACCGGCCGCATCCTCGCCGGTCGCCGCTACAACGAGGGCATGCACCAGGCGATCGAGGCCAAGGAGGGGGTGGACATCAAGGACGAGAACCAGACCCTGGCCACCGTCACCCTCCAGAACTTCTTCCGCCTGTACAAGAAGCTCGGCGGCATGACCGGTACGGCGATGACCGAGGCCGCCGAGTTCCACCAGATCTACAAGCTCGGCGTGGTGCCCATCCCCACCCACCGCTCGGTGCAGCGCGTGGACCAGTCCGACCTCGTGTACAAGACCGAGGAGGCCAAGTTCGACGCGGTGGTCGAGGACATCACGCAAAAGCACGAGAAGGGCCAGCCGGTCCTGGTCGGCACCACGAGCGTGGAGAAGTCCGAGTACCTCTCCGCCCAACTGCGCAAGCGCGGCGTGCCGCACGAGGTGCTCAACGCCAAGCACCACGAGCGCGAGGCGCAGATCGTCGCGCAGGCCGGCCGCAAGGGTGCGGTCACGGTGGCCACCAACATGGCCGGCCGCGGTACCGACATCATGCTCGGCGGCAACCCGGACCACCTGGCCGCGGCCGAGCTGGCCCAGCGCGGGCTCACCCCGACCGAGACGCCGGAGGAGTACGAGAGCGCCTGGCCGGACGCGCTGGAGAAGGCCAAGAAGGCGGTCAAGGCCGAGCACGAGGAGGTCTCCGACCTCGGCGGCCTGTACGTGCTGGGCACCGAGCGGCACGAGTCCCGCCGGATCGACAACCAGCTCCGCGGTCGTTCCGGCCGCCAGGGCGACCCGGGCGAGTCGCGCTTCTACCTCTCGCTCGGCGACGACCTGATGCGTTTGTTCAAGGCGAACATCGTCGAGCGCGTGCTGACCCTGGCCAACGTGCCCGAGGACCAGCCGATCGAGTCGAAGATGGTCTCCAACGCGATCAAGTCCGCGCAGACCCAGGTCGAGCAGCAGAACTTCGAGATCCGCAAGAACGTGCTCAAGTACGACGAGGTGCTGAACCGCCAGCGCGAGGTGATCTACGGCGAGCGCCGCCGGGTGCTCGCGGGCGAGAACCTGCAGGAGCAGATCGGCCACTTCATCGACGACACCGTCCAGGCGTACGTGCACGGTGCGACCGAGGGCTTCGCCGAGGAATGGGACCTGGAGAAGCTCTGGGCCGAACTCAAGCGCCTCTACCCGGTCAGCGTCACGATCGAGGAGGTCGAGGAGGAGTTCGGCGACCGCTCCGACCTGGACACCGAGCAGCTCGTCGAACTGCTGCGGGCGGACGCCCAGGCCGCCTACGCGCTGCGCGAGGAGAAGCTCGGCGAGGAGGTCACGCGCGAGCTGGAGCGCCGGGTCATCCTTTCGGTGCTCGACCGCCGCTGGCGTGAGCACCTCTACGAGATGGACTACCTCCAGGAGGGCATCGGCCTGCGGGCGATGGCGCAGCGCGACCCGCTGGTGGAGTACCAGCGCGAGGGCTTCGACATGTTCAACGCCATGATGGAGGGCATCAAGGAGGAGTCGGTCGGCTACCTCTTCAACGTCGAGGTCGAGATCGAGCAGGTGCCCGAGGCGCCGAGCATCTCGATCGACAAGGCCGCGCCGCTGCCGGAGATCCACGCGAAGGGCCTGGACGCGCCCCAGCGGCCGGCGCACCTGCAGTACAGCGCGCCGACGATCGACGGCGAGGGTGGCGTGGTCACCTCCGAGGAGAGCTTCGACGAGGACGAGGTCGAGCTCGACGAGGGTGCGACTCGGGCCGAGCGGCGGCGGGCTCAGCGGGCGAAGCGCAAGAAGAAGTAGTCGGCGGGGGCGGGTGGGCCTGCGGCCCGCTTGTCCTCGAACGCCGGTTGGGCCGGATGTTCGACCCGAGGGCCCGGATCGCTGTGGCGATTCGGGCCCTCGGGCTTTCCGGGTCAGGTCAGGTTGTCGTGTTCCAGGGCTGTGCACAGCCAGGTGTCGGTGGGCCGGCGGGTGGGGGCGTCGCGTTCGAGGCGGAAGGCCAGGGTGAGGACCCAGGAGGCGGCGCGCAGGCGGGCGTAGCCCTCGGCGACGCCGTCGGCGGGGGTGCGACCGCCGCACGATTCCACGCTCAGCCGGCCGACCCGGCGGGCGGCGAGGCGGCGGACCAGGTGTTGCGTGGTGGCGTAGACGGCCGCGGAGGCGTACGGGCGCAGTTGGCCGACCGTGCGCAGGCCGGAGCCGATCTCGGCCAGGGCGTGGGCCAGCCGCCGGGCGCGCAGGCGGGCCTCGGTCGGGTCCGGCTCGGCCGGGGTGTGGATCAGCCGCAGGGCGGGGCGCGATACCGGCCGGGGGACGAAGTCGGGGTCGGCGGCCAGTGCGAGGGAGCCGTGTACCCGCGCGGATCGGTACGCGGGGGCGTCCGGCGCGAGGAGCGCGCGTGGCGAGCTACGGGCCGGGGCCGGGTCGAAGGGGCTTTCGCCGGCGGGTGCGCGCACCACGTACAGGTGCGGTGGCGAAGTGGTGCGGGCGGTGTTCGTGTGGACCATGGGTCCTCCCCGAGAAGTGCCGAACATGACGTGCCCGCCGCCGACGTGCCGGGCATGGGTGTGCCGCACTCGTTCCGCTCGTTCCCCCGACCGGGACGTGTGCAGGCACTTCCTAGCCGGCTCGCGGCGCATGGTCAACCATTCGTTCGGCCGACCCGGGGATTACGCTGACGCGTCGACTCACGCAATGTGGCGGTAGGTCGACCGTCACCCCGGCTCCCGTCGCACACGAACGGATGTCGGGATTTCACTCGATTGGAGTCGCCCGATGCGCGTGTTCATCCCCACCACGCCCGCAGGTCTGGCCTCGGTGCACGCCGACGGCGGGATCGGGTCGGCGCCGGTGGTCGCGTTCGCGGTCACCGACGCGTTTCGTACCTGGTACGACAGCTCGGACGAGGAGGAGTTGGAGTACGGGGCGCTGACCCGGGCCGCCGAGGACTCGTTGCGGTTGCTCGCGGCCGAGCCGGGGGCGATGCGCCGGGTCGTGCTGGCGGCGGATGTGCCGGACGCGCTGGTGCGCGAGCGGGCGCAGGACGGGCCGGGCGCGGTCCTGGTGGACGCGACGGTGCCGCGCAAGCGGATCGCGGCGGTGCACATGGACACCACCGAGGCCGAGGGCGCGATCGCCGCGGCGCTGGCCGGCGGACTCACCGACGAGTGGATCGAGGCGACCGAGGAGCACGAGCTGTTGTGGTTCGCGACACAGGAGCTGGCCGATCTGCTGTGAGCGCGCCCACGGCACAATGAAGGTCCATGAAGAGTCGATCTCCGCACCTGGTCTGGGACTGGAACAGCACGCTGTTCCACGACATGGACGCGATCATCGCGGCCACCAATGCCTCGTTCGCTCTGCTCGGGCTGCCGCCGATGACGCTGGAGCGCTATCGCGAGCTGTATTGCGTGCCCGTGCCCAAGTTCTACGAGAAGGTCACCGGCCGGGTCCCCGAGCCGGCCGAGTGGGTGTTGCTCGACGACGCCTTCCAGGAGGTCTACACCGCGCACAGCGCGCTGTGTGAGCTGGCCGACGGTGCGGACGAGTTGCTGCACGCCTGGCAGCGCGAGGGTGGCACCCAGTCGTTGTTGTCGTTGACCGCGCACGAGGCGCTGATGCCGTTCGTGCGCCGGTTCGGGATCGAGGACCGGTTCGTCCGGGTGGACGGGCGGGTGGGTCCGGCCGGCGGCGGCAAGGCCGAGCACCTGGTCCGGCACCTGGCCGGGCTGGGTCGGGAGCCGGCCGAGGTGGTGCTGATCGGCGATGCCGCCGACGACGCGGCGGCGGCGTTGCACGTGGGCGCGCGGGCGGTGTTGTACTCGGGCGGTTCGCACGCGCGGGCCGGCCTGGAGGCGGTCGGCGTGCCGGTGGTGGATTCGCTCGTGGACGCGGTGGAGCTGGCGCGTACCCTGCCGGGCTGAGCCGTGCGCGGCCGTCGGGCGGGTCGAGTGCTCAGGCCGGTGCCTTGGCCCGCAGGACCCGGACGAACTCGCGCATCCAGGCCGGATGGTCGACCCAGCTTCGGGCGGAGACCAGGGTGCCGTCGACGACCGCCTCGCCGTCCACCCAGGTGCCGCCTGCGGCTCTGATGTCCGGCGCGATCGTCGGGTAGGCGGCGGTCCGGCGCCCGGTCAGCATGCCCGCGGCGGCGGCGATCAGCGGGCCGTGACAGATCTGCGCGATCGGCTTGTCCGCCTCGAAGAAGTGCCGCACCAGGCGCTGTACGACCGGGTTGTTGCGCAGGTATTCCGGCGCCCGGCCGCCCGGCAGCACGAGCGCGACGTAGTTCTCCGGCCGCACCTCCACGAACGCGAAGTCGGCCGGCCACGTGTAGCCGGGCTTCTCGGTGAAGGTGTCGAAGCCGTCGACGAAGTCGTGCACGACGAAGGCGAGCTTCTTGCGCGAGGGGCCCGCCACGTGCACGTCGTACCCCTCCTCGCGCAGGCGTTGGTACGGGTAGAGCACTTCCAGCGACTCCGCCGCGTCGCCGGTGATCAGCAGCACCTTCTTGGCCATGACGATCGTCTCCCCACCGAATTCGTCCCGCCGTGCACGGATGTCGCCCTCGACCGTCCACGGTGCCCCGGACGTCGCCTTCGGGGCAATGGGTACGAGGTGTCCGGAGCGACCGGGAAATTACTTACAGCCTGTTCCAAGATCCCCTCTCGGCGGTCGAGGGGCACCCGAGTAGCCTGACGATGCGGCGACGCCGCGCGGCCGCGGGCCGGGACGACGGAGTCCCGGAACCACCGCCGGTCGGACGACGTCGCCTGAAACAGGTACTCGCGACAAAGCGGGTACCGGCAATACACGGCCGGGCACGCCCGGGGACGGCAATGGTCACGCAACGGCGCGCGACAGGAGCGGCAGCATCATGCAGAGCAAGCTGGACGAGGCGAAGGCGGAGCTTCTCGCCCGAGCGGCGGAAGCGGCACGAGCGGCATCGTCACAGCACGGAGGCGGCGGGCCCGAGGGCCCGAACCGGGTGGACCTCGATGTCCTCCTGTCCCGCTATTACCGGCACACCGCACCCGACGACCTGATCGATCGCGATCCGGTCGACGTGTACGGCGCGGCGATCTCGCACTGTCGACTCGCGGCGGAGCGCCCTCAGGGCACCGCGCGGGTCCGGGCGTACACGCCCACGGTGGAGGAGAACGGTTGGGCTTCGGGGCACACCGTGGTCGAGGTGGTCACCGACGACATGCCCTTCCTGGTGGACTCGGTCACCAACGAGCTGTCCCGCCAGGAGCGCAGCATCCACGTGGTGATCCACCCCCAGCTCATCGTGCGGCGCACGATCGCCGGCGAGCTGCTGGAGATCGTGGACACCACCGACGCACACGGGGTGCCCGAGGACGCGATCATCGAGTCCTGGATGCACATCGAGATCGACCGGGAGAGCGACCGCGAGGACCTGCGCTCGGTCGAGGCGGGGTTGCAGCGCATCATCCGCGACGTGCGCGAGGTGGTCGAGGACTGGGCCAAGATGCGCGACACCTCGCTGCGGTTGGCCGACGAACTCGCGAGCGACCCGCCGGCGGCGCTGCCGGAGGAGGAGATCGGCGAGGCGTGGGAGCTGCTGCGCTGGCTCTCCGAGGACCACTTCACCTTCCTCGGGTACCGCGAGTACGACCTGGTGTGCGAGGACGACGAGGACGTGCTGCGCGCGGTGCCCGGTACCGGTCTCGGTATCCTGCGCGCCGACCAGGACCTGTCCGCGTCCTTCAGCCGGCTCTCCACCCAGGCACGCGCGAAGGCCCGGGAAAAACAGCTGCTGATCCTGACCAAGGCCAACTCGCGGGCGACCGTGCACCGCTCGGCCTACCTCGACTACATCGGCGTGAAGAAGTTCGACGCGGCCGGCAACGTGGTCGGCGAGCGTCGCTTCCTGGGGCTGTTCAGCTCCGCCGCGTACACCGACAGCGTCCAGCGCATCCCGGTGGTGCGCCGCAAGGTGCACGCGGTGCTGGACAAGGCCGGCTTCCCGCCGGTCAGCCACGACGGCCGGGACCTGCTGCAGATCCTGGAGACCTACCCGCGCGACGATCTGTTCCAGATCGCCGTGGACGAGCTGCACGACATCGTGATCAGCGTGCTCTACCTCCAGGAGCGCCGCCGGTTGCGGCTGTTCCTGCGCAAGGACGAGTACGGCCGGTTCTACTCGGCCCTGGTCTACCTGCCGCGTGACCGGTACACCACCGAGGTCCGGCTCAAGATGCAGGACATCCTGCTCGCCGAGCTGGCCGGTTCGGTGGTCGACTACACCGCGCGCAACACCGAGTCCGTGCTCGCGCGCCTGCACTTCACGGTGCGCGTGCCCACCGGCGCCGAACTGGGCGACCCGGACGTGGACTACATCGAACGACTGCTGGCCGAGGCCACCCGCTCGTGGATCGACGACTTCGGCGAGGCCCTCGTCGCCGAATGCGGCGAGGAGAGCGCGGCCGAGCTGTCCCGGCGCTACGCGCACGCGTTCAGCGAGGGCTACAAGTCCGACTTCCCGCCCCGGACCGCGGTGGCCGACCTCAAGCGGATCGAGGAGCTGACCCCCGAGGCGGACTTCAAGCTGCACCTGTACGAGCCGATAGGAGCACTGCCGGGCGAGCGGCGGTTCAAGATCTATCGCTCCGGTGGGCACGTGTCGCTCTCCGAGGTGCTGCCGATTCTGCAGCGCATGGGTCTGGAGGTCGTCGACGAGCGGCCCTACGAGCTGCGCCGCGCCGACGGGACCGTGGCGTGGGTGTACGACTTCGGCCTGCGTTACGACGCGACGTCGATGTACGGGCAGCCCGAGGACGTCAAGGAGCTGTTCCAGGACGCGTTCTCGGCGACCTGGACCGGGCGGGCGGAGAACGACGGGTTCAACGCCCTGGTCTTCCGGGCCGGGCTGACCTGGCGCCAGGCGATGGTGCTGCGTGCGTACGCCAAGTACCAGCGGCAGGCCGGGACCACCTTCGGGCAGGAGTACATCGAGGACGTCCTGGTCTCCAACCCGCACACCACGCGGCTGTTGGTGAACCTGTTCGAGGCCCGCTTCTCGCCGGGCCACCAGCAGGCCGGCACCGAGCTGGTGGACGGCATCGTCGAGGCCATCGAGGGCGCTCTGGACCAGGTGGCCAGCCTGGACGAGGACCGCATCCTGCGTTCCTTCCTGGCGATGGTCAAGGCGACCCTGCGGACCAACTTCTTCCAGCACCGCGAGGACGGCGAGGCGCACGACTACCTCTCGCTCAAGTTCGACCCGCAGGAGATCCCGGACCTGCCCGCGCCGCGGCCCAGGTTCGAGATCTTCGTCTACTCGCCCCGGGTCGAGGGTGTGCACCTGCGCTTCGGCGCGGTCGCGCGCGGCGGACTGCGCTGGTCGGACCGGCGCGAGGACTTCCGCACCGAGATCCTGGGCCTGGTCAAGGCGCAGATGGTCAAGAACACGGTGATCGTGCCGGTCGGCGCCAAGGGCGGCTTCTTCTGCAAGCAACTGCCCGACGCCTCGGACCGCGAGGCGTGGCTGGCCGAGGGCATCGCCTGCTACCGCACCTTCATCGGCGCGCTGCTCGACATCACCGACAACCTGGTGGACGGCGCGGTCGTGCCGCCGGCGGACGTGGTGCGCCACGACGCGGACGACACCTACCTGGTGGTGGCCGCGGACAAGGGCACCGCGACGTTCTCCGACATCGCCAACGAGGTGGCGCAGGCGTACGGCTTCTGGCTGGGCGACGCGTTCGCCTCCGGCGGCTCGGCGGGCTACGACCACAAGGGCATGGGCATCACCGCGCGCGGTGCGTGGGAGTCGGTCAAGCGGCACTTCCGCGAACTGGGTCACGACACCCAGACCGAGGACTTCACCGTGGTCGGCATCGGGGACATGTCCGGTGACGTGTTCGGCAACGGCATGCTGCTGTCCGAGCACATCCGACTGGTCGCCGCCTTCGACCACCGGCACATCTTCCTGGACCCGAACCCGGACGCGGCGGCCTCCTTCGCCGAGCGGCGCCGGTTGTTCGACCTGCCGCGCAGCTCGTGGGCGGACTACGACAAGGAGCTGATCTCGGCCGGCGGCGGGGTCTACCCGCGCACCGCCAAGTCGGTGCCGATCAGTGCCCCGGTGCGTCAGGCGCTGGGGCTGCCGGCCGGGATGATCCGACTCACCCCGGCCGACCTGATGAAGGCGATCCTGAAGGCCCCCGCGGACCTGTTCTGGAACGGTGGAATCGGCACCTACATCAAGTCGAGCGGCGAATCGCACGCCGACGTCGGCGACAAGGCCAACGACGCGATCCGGGTCAACGGCGCCGATCTGCGGGTCAAGGTCGTCGGCGAGGGCGGCAACCTGGGTTGCACCCAGCTCGGTCGGGTCGAGTTCGCGCTCGCCGGCGGCCGGATCAACACCGACGCGATCGACAACTCGGCGGGCGTGGACACCTCGGACCACGAGGTGAACATCAAGATCCTGCTCAACCAGGTCACCGCCGCCGGCGACATGACCCTCAAGCAGCGCAACGAGCTGCTCGCGGCCATGACGGACGAAGTCGGACACCTGGTGTTGGCCGCCAACTACGGCCAGAACTGCGCGCTGTCCAACGCGGTCTCCCAGGCCGGCAGCCTGCTGCACGTGCACATGCGGTACATGCGCCGGCTGGTGCGCGACGGGCACCTCGACCGGGAGATCGAGTTCCTGCCCACCGATCGGCAGTTGCGCGAGCGGCAGCAGAACGGGCAGGCGATGACCCAACCCGAGCTGGCCGTGCTGCTGGCGTACACCAAGATCGTGATGGCCCAGGACCTGATCGCCTCGGACCTGCCGGACGACCCGTTCCTGGCACGGGAGTTGTACCGCTACTTCCCCAGCGCGCTGCGGGCGAGGTTCGTCGAGCAGATGGACCGGCACCCGCTGCGCCGGGACATCATCACCACCGTCGTGGTCAACGAGGTGGTCAACCTGGCCGGTCTCTCGTTCATGTTCCGCATGCGCGAGGAGAGCGGCGCGTCGGCGGAGGAGGTGGCCCGGGCGCACATCACCGCGCGGGAGATCTTCGGCGTCGATCGCATCATGGGCGCGATCGCGGCGCTGGACAACAAGGTCCCGGCCGAGATGCAGACCACGCTGCGGCTGCACAGTCGGCGGCTGATCGAGCGGGCCACCCGCTGGTTCCTGGGCAGCCGGCGCGAGATCGACATCGCCGCGCAGGTGGAGTTCTTCCGGGACGGGGTGGCCGAGGTGGTCGCACACCTGCCCAAGGTGCTGCGCGGCTCGGACCTGGCCTGGATGGACGGGCTGTACGAGGAGTTCACCGGGGCCGGCGTGCCGACCGAACTGGCCACCGCAGTGGCCGGGATGTCCTCGGCGTACGCGGCGCTGGACATCGTCGAGGTGGCCCGCGATTCCGAGCGTGCGGTGCTCGACGTCGCGCAGGTGTACTTCGACATCGCCGACCGGCTGCCGATCGCGTACCTGCTCGACCGGATCATCGAACTGCCGCGCAGCGACCGGTGGAAGTCGATGGCCCGCGCTTCGCTGCGCGAGGATCTGTACGCGGCACAGGCCGGGCTCACTGCGGAGGTGCTCGGTTCCGGGGACCCGGACGACAGCCCGGAGTTGCGGTTCAAGGCGTGGGAGCACAAGAACGCGCCGGTGCTCACCCGGGCACGGTCCACGCTGGACGAGTTGCAGGAGGCGGAGAACTACGACCTCGCGACGCTCTCGGTCGCGATGCGGACGATCCGTACGCTGCTGCGGACCGGTAGCAAGAGCTGATCGGTGCGCAAGCGCCGCCGGCCCGGAACCCGCCGGGGTTC
>NZ_JBHZAV010000150.1:0-21705 GCF_042754445.1 Embleya sp. NPDC059213 | reverse complement strand
ACCTGCTGGGGGGGGCGGCGTTCGTATTGGCTTCGTGACCCGCTGGGCTTCACCGCGGGGGGGGGGTGGTCCGGCGGGCGTACCCCCCCACCCTCGGGTGTGTCGGTGCCGATGCCGGCACCGATGTTCGGCCGTCGACCGCTCAGGCGTTGGCGCCGAAGCCGACCTTGCGCGCCGACGACTCGCCGATCTCGACGTAGGCGAGTCGGTCGGCGGGCACGATCACCCGGCGGCCCTTCTCGTCCGTCAGGGACAGCAGCTTGGACGTGCCCGAGAGCGCGTCGGCGATGGCCCGCTCGACGTCCTCCGGGTTGTCCGTGCTCTCCAGCACCAGCTCCCGCCCGGCGTGCTGTACGCCGATCTTGATCTCCACGGCTGTCCCTCCGGCCTTGAAATTCTGGAGATCGGCGCCGCGACACCCGCGGGCCGTACCTACCCCAGCAGGCTAGTCGAGAGCCGGGGTCACCGAACGCCATGACGGGTACGCCCAACGCGAACGCCGGGCGGGAACAAGATCGCCGGCCCGCCCGTCCGCGCAGGTCCAAGGGTCAGTGCGCCGGGTCGTCCTTGCGCGGGAACCGGGAGATGCCCCGCCAGGACAGCGACGAGACCAGCAGCGAGGCGGCGTCGCGCGGGATGGTCGCGCCGCGCGCGATCCAGTAGCGCGCGGTGACCTGCGCCATGCCGGTCAGGCCGATCGCCAGGAGCATCGACTCCTCCTGGGCCAGCCCGGTGTCCTCGGCGATGATCTTGCTCACCGCCTCGGCGCACATCTCGCTGACCCGCTCCACCCGCTCGCGCACCGCGCTCTCGTTGGTCAGATCGGACTCGAAGACCAGTCGGAACGCGCCGCCGTCGTCGTCCACGAACGCGAAGTAGGCGTCGACCGTGGCGGCCACCCGGAACTTGTTGTCGTGCGTCGACTCCAGCGCCCGCTGCACGGCCGCGAACAGGGCCTCGCAGTGCTGGTCGAGCAACGCCAGATACAGCTCCAGCTTGCCGGGGAAGTGTTGGTACAGCACCGGCTTGCTGACGCCGGCGCATTCGGCGATGTCGTCCATCGCGGCGGCGTGGTAGCCCTGCTTGACGAAGACTTCCTGGGCGGCGCCGAGGAGTTGCGTCCTGCGCGCGAGCCGGGGCAGCCGGGTACCGCGAGGGCGGGGATCCGCATCCTGGATGGCTGTCACGGGGCTCCTCAAGGTGTCGCTCAACGTGTCGCGGACACCGGATGATTCGGTGATCCGGCGAGTTTCTCCACCACGCCATCCTACTTTCGGGTAACCCAGGACGTAAGTTTCGTGGCGCAACGAAACAGGATCCCGCGCTTCCGGTAACCCCCGCAAGGGGGCGCGGGTGGTGCGCGCGAGGGCGTCGCGAGCCCCGCGGGGCGGCTCGTGCGGCGGCGCTCAGCGGTAGTCGTCGTCCTGGGCATGCCCGACCCGGCGGCGCTGCTCGGTCGCGTCCGCAGGGTTCACCCCGTCCGGGACCGGCTCCCACACCGGGTCGCCCTCACCGTCGTCCGCCTCCACCGCGGTGTGTTGCTCCACCGCGTCGGGCACCGGAATCTCGGGGTCTCGGGCCGTGTCGTCGAAAACGGTGGCGTCACCGTCGGTGACGTCTTCGAACTCGGGGGTGTCGTCGATTCGGTTCATACGGCCTCCCTGCCCGGGTCGTCCGCCGCCATGCGGCGTTCTCCATGTCCATGATCCGCCCCGAATTCGTTGTCGCACCATCGGGATCGATGTCGAAACGTGATGCGCGAAGCGTTTACAGTGACGTCATGAACCAGGGCATAAGAGTCGAGACCGCCCGGCGCGACGAAGTCGGTCGGGGCATCCGCCCTTCCGTCTCAGTGATCATCTCGTAATATTGCCCACCGTGACGACCCTCAGCCCCGCAAGCGACGCCGACGCGACGCCTTGGCCTGCGCGTACGGTCGAAGTCGCCACCGACAGTGCGGTGGTGGTGCGCCGCGACGCGCGCCACGACTCCGACCTGCCGCCCGCGATGATGATCCACGGCCTCGGCGGCTCCTCGCTGAACTGGACGGAACTGGCCGCGGAACTGCGGTCGGATCTTTCCGTGGAGATGATCGACCTGCCCGGCTTCGGCCACTCGCCGCCGCCGCGAAACGGGGACTATTCGATCTCCGCGCACTGTCGTGCGGTCGAGGGCGCGATCCTGTCGCTGCGCAAGGGCCCGGTGCATCTGTTCGGCAATTCGATGGGTGGTGCGGTGGCCACCCGGCTCGCCGCCCGCCGGCCGGACCTGGTGCGCACCCTGACGCTGATCTCGCCCGCGTTGCCGGATCTGCGGGTGCGCCCCTCGGTGTTGCCGACGGCGGCGCTCGGGGCGCCCGGTGTGGGTCGTGCGCTGTTGCGACTCAGCCGCAGGATGACGCCCGAGGATCGCACCCGGATGTCGATCGCGATGATGTACGGAAACCCGGCGGTGGTCGGCGAGAAAGCCTTCGCGGACGCTGCGGCCGAGTACCGGCGTCGGCTCGAACTCCCGTACATGATGGACGCGTTCTCGCAATCGACCAGGTCGGTCATCGGGGCCTACCTGGAGCGTGGCGAGCGGGCGCTGTGGCGGCAGGCGGCCGAGGTGCGGGCGTCGACGCTGCTCGTCTACGGACGCCGGGACCGACTGGTCGACCCGCGCATGGCCAAGCGCGCGACCGAGACCTTCCCGGACGCACGACTGCTGGTGGTGCCCGACTCCGGGCACGTGGCCATGCTCGAACACCCCCGCGTGGTGGCCCGGGGTTTCCGCGAACTTCTCGACGGGGCCCTCTCGCCGTCGAACGTGGTGGGGTGAACGCAGACTCATGGGACGTCACTCGGGAACGCAGACGAGCGTGCAGTACGGCGGTGAGGGCCTGCCGGACGACGCCCTCTCCGGCGGATACGCGGCGGTGCCGCAACAGGTCGCCTACGGACAGGTCCACCAGGACGGCTACGGCGGCGGTTGGACCGACACCTCGTACGGCGGCGGCGGTCCCGAGCAGGACACCGGCTACCACGGCTACCCCGCGGACCCCGGCTACGGCGGCTACCCCGCCGTGCAGCAACACACCGGGAGCCACGGGTACGACGGCGGGCAGCAGCACGGCTGGGAGCACCCGGCGCCAGAGGCCGGCTCCGGCACCTGGGCGGTGCCCGGGACGATGCCCGGCGAGCCCGCGCACTGGGACGACCCGCTGGAGCCGTACGGCGCGCAGACCGGCTCGGTCGGCTACGCCCCGGACACGTTCGGGGTCGACACCTTCGGTGCGGACACCGCGCTGCATTCCGGCTCGTTCGTCACCGGCTCGTTCGGCGTGGACGCCTACGGCTCCGGTGGCTACCCGGCGACGAGTCCCGCGAACGACCTGTACGCGGCGGACGGCTATCCCAGCGGGATGCACGCGATCGTCGAGGCGCCCGCCGTGCCGAGTTACGACACCACCACGTTCGAGCCGCAGAGCTTCGTCGGCTACGGCTACGACGCCTCGGGCGGCTATCCGGCGGTGGTGCCGGTCGAGGATCCGTTGGCGGACGCGCTGTACGAACCGCCCACCGAGCCGGAGCCGGCGATCGGTCCCGGGGCCGGGCAGTACCCGATGGAGTCCGAGCCGTGGGCCGCGTCGGCTCCCGAACTCGACCTGGAACAGCTCTCGTTCGCGACCGAGCCGAGCGACGACCTGCCCGGTCCCCGGCACTCGGCGGACGAGGCGGAGCACGGCTTCGAGCCGGACACCGGAAGCATTGCGCCCAAGGGACGCGCACAGACCCGCAAGGCGAACCGGCCCGCGCCGCGCAAGGGTCGGCGCACCCTGGTCGCGGCGAGCGGCGCGGTGGTCACCGGTGCGGTGCTCGCCGGCGCGGTGGTGCTCCAGATGCCCGACGAGGGCACCTCCAGCCAGGCGTCCGGCGACGACATGGCCGCGCCGGACGCGGGCGGGCGGCCCACCGACCAGGCCGCGTCGCGCGGCTCGGACCGGGACCCGGTCGCCCAGGGCGGCGCCTCCTCGCTGCCGCTGCCGACGCCCGCGTCGCCGGTCACCACCGACCAGTTGACGCTGCGCTTCCCGCTCGACCCCAAGCTCGGCCTGAGCGGCAACTTCGAGGCGGTGCCCGGCAAGGAGGCCGCCCCCGGCGCCGGCCGCAAGTACACGTACGCGGTCGAGGTCGAGCAGGGTCTCCAGTTGGACGGCGCGCTGTTCGCCAACACGGTGCAGAAGACCCTGAACGACAAACGCAGTTGGGCCGCCGGCGGGCTCACCTTCGAGCGCACCGACAACTCGCCGAAGGCCGACTTCGTGGTGCGACTGGCCAGTCCGCAGTCGGTGCACAAGGCGTGCACCCCGATCGTGGGCGACACCAGCGCGGACAACGTCTCGTGCGACGCCTACGGCACCCGCTACGTGATGATCAACGCCTGGCGCTGGGCCCAGGGTTCGACCGCCTACGGCGACGACATCGTCGGCTACCGGCAGATGCTGATCAACCACGAGGTCGGTCACCGACTCGGGCACAACCACGAGAACGCGTGCGGCGCGGGCGGCATCGGCGCCGATCTGGCCCCGGTGATGATGCAACAGACCAAGACCCGGGTGGCGACCAAGGGCGCGAAGGCGGGCGAGACCTGCGAGGCCAACCCGTGGCCGTACCCGTCGGGCAAGCTCACCGGATAACCGGCCGCAGCCGGATCCGCCGGGCCGCCCGAGGGCGCCCGGCGGCCCTCGCGCGGGCGAATCTCACGGACCGGACCCGGTGCCCGGGAATCGGGACGAGCGTGGCACTGTTGCGGTAGGAAAAGAGCCGAGATAGACAGTCCGACCATCGGAGTTTCCGTGTCGCAGCTACCACCCCTGGTCGAGCCGGCCGCCGAGCTGACCGTCGACGAGGTCCGTCGTTATTCCCGCCACCTGATCATCCCCGACGTCGGGATGGACGGGCAGAAGCGGCTGAAGAACGCCAAGGTGCTCTGTGTGGGCGCCGGTGGCCTGGGGTCCCCGGCGTTGATGTACCTCGCCGCGGCCGGTGTCGGCACGCTCGGCATCGTCGAGTTCGACACCGTGGACGAGTCCAACCTGCAGCGCCAGATCATCCACGGACAGAGCGACATCGGGCGATCCAAGGCGGAGTCCGCGCGCGATTCGGTCAAGGAGATCAACCCGTACACCGAGGTCGTCCTGCACGAGGAGCGGCTCGAAGCCGACAACGTGCTGGAGATCTTCGGGCAGTACGACCTGATCGTCGACGGCACGGACAACTTCGCCACCCGCTACCTGGTCAACGACGCCTGCGTGTTGTTGAACAAGCCGTACGTGTGGGGTTCGATCTACCGTTTCGACGGCCAGGCCAGCGTGTTCTGGTCCGAGCACGGCCCGTGCTACCGCTGCCTCTACCCTGAGCCCCCGCCGCCCGGGATGGTCCCCTCGTGCGCCGAGGGCGGCGTGCTCGGCGTGTTGTGCGCGTCGATCGGGTCGATCCAGGTCAACGAGGCGATCAAGCTCCTGATGGGCATCGGCGAGCCGCTGGTCGGCCGGCTGATGATCTACGACGCGCTGGAGATGACGTACCGCACGGTCAAGGTTCGCAAGGACCCCGAGTGCGCGGTCTGCGGCAAGAACCCGACGGTCACCGAGCTGATCGACTACGAGGCGTTCTGCGGTGTGGTCTCCGAGGAGGCCCAGGAGGCCGCGCTCGGTTCGACCATCACCCCGCGTCAGCTCAAGGAGTGGCTGGACGCCGGCGAGAACATCGACCTGATCGACGTTCGCGAGCCGGGCGAGTACGAGATCGTCAAGATCCCGGGCTCGCGGCTGATCCCCAAGAACGAGTTCCTGATGGGCCGGGCCCTGGAGGAACTGCCGCAGGACAAGCGCATCGTGCTCAACTGCAAGACCGGGGTGCGCTCGGCCGAGGTGCTGGCCGTGCTCAAGAGCGCGGGCTTCGCCGACGCGGTCCACGTCGGCGGCGGCGTGATCGGGTGGGTCAACCAGATCGAGCCGGAGAAGCCGGTCTACTAGGTCCTCGGGTCGGGGCCGGCCGTGGGAGCGGCCCGGCCTTCGACCGAGGTGTGGTTCTCGAACGCCGGACGGGCCGAACTTTCGGCCCGTCCGGCGTTTCTTGCCGCGGAGGGGCTTCAGATCGCCTGTTTGCGCTGCAGGTGGGTGAACGCTATCCAGCCGGGCAGGACCGGAAGCCAGAAGGTCAGGAAGCGGTAGAGCAGGACGGCCGCCGTCGCGGTCTCGAACGGCAGGCGCGCGGTGCTGGTCAGGCCCGCGATCAGGGCCGCCTCGACCGCGCCGATGCCGCCCGGGGTGGGCGCGGCCGAACCGATCGCGTTGCCGGCCAGGAAGACCACCGCGATCGCGGCGAAGTTGGCCGAGCCGCCGAAGGCCCGCACGCTGGCGTCCAGGCACAGGATGAAGGACAGCGTGAGCAACACCGTGCCGCCCAGCCCGGCCGCGAGCTTGGTCGGGGTCTGGAGCACGTCCAACAGCCGCGGCACGATGCCCGAGAACAGTTGCCGCAACTGCTTGACGATCCAGCGGCGCAGCGGCGGTACGGCCGTCACCAGCAGGGTCACCAGGGCCAGGATCAACAGGCCCGCGATCACCGCGCCGGACGGTGCGAAGGACGGCGTCTCGGCGGTGCCGGCGATGTAGCCGAAGAACGCCAGCAGGCCGACGTGGAAGACCAGGCCGCCCAACTGCGACACGCCCACGCTCGCGGCGGCCAGGGTCGGCGGGATGCCCGCCTTCTGCAGGTAGCGGGTGTTCAGCGCCACCCCGCTGACCGCCGGCGGCGCGACCAACTTCACGAACGAACCGGCGAGTTGCACCATGGTGGTGCGAAACAGCGACAGCCGTTCCGGGACGAAGCCGAGCAACATCAGCGCCGCACACACGTAGCTGAGCGAGGAGGCCAGCAGGCCGATCGCCGCCCAGCCCCAGTTCGCGCTGTTGAAGATCTCGCCCAGGTCGACGTGGCTGAGCTGGGACAGCAGGAAGTAGCCCGCGAACGCGCTGGCGACCACGGTGACCAGGGTGCGGGCCCGCACCCGCTCCAACTGGACCGGCTCGACCTCGGCCTGCGGGCGCAGCTCCAGGATCTGCTCCCGGATCCGGGAGAGCAGGTTCTTGTCCTTGCGCAGCACCGAGCGGGTGCTGCGGCTGAGCGCGACCTTTTGCAGCAGCGGCAGACAGGCCGCGACCGTGTCCGCGCCGAGCACCTCCGCGGCGGTGTGCACGGCGCGTTCCTCGCCCACCCGCAGGGCGATGGTGGTCAGCAGTTGGGCGGTGTCGATCCGCAACGCCAGGTCGCCGGAGGCGATCTCGCCGGCCCGCAGGTCCACCAGCCACGGCTGGCCGGTGCCGTCCACCAGGATGCTCTCGGCGACCAGCCGCCGATGGGTGAGCCGATGTGCCTGGAGCAGGCCCAGCAGCTTCCACAGCCGGGCCAGGAGCTCGTCGGTGAGTTCGTCGTCGTCGAGGGTGTCGAGGGTGCGTCCGGGCACGTGTGCGTAGGCCAGCAGCGCGGCGTCCGGGCCGACCTCGGTGGTGGCCACCAGGCGCGGTGCGCGTACTCCCGCGTCGGCGCACGCGTACGCCATCAGCGACTCCTGCTCCAGCGCGCGGCGCGTGGACAGCACGGTGCGGCGCTGGGTGACCCCGCGCAGCACGAGTCGACGGTAGAAGCGGTAGATCGCGCCGGACGCCTGTTGGTCGCGGTCGAGCACGGTCACGTCCAGCATGCGCTCGTCGGCCAGCCGGACCGCGTAGCGGCGGGTCTCCTCGGGGCCGTCGTCGGTGCGTACGCAGGACTGCGCGACCAGGCCGAACCGGCGCAGCGCGGCGACCACCGACTCGGCCGGCGGCCGGGTGTTGGGCAGGCCGACCGCGTACAGCGTGGCGTAGGCGATGGTGCGGCCGAACAGCACGCTGGTGAGCAGCGCGACGGGGGTGGTGTAGCCGCCGACCAGGACGGTGGCCGCGTTCAGCAGGAGCAGCGTCCAGACCACGAGTTGCCAGCGCGGCCGGCGGACCAGGCCGACCGCGGTGACGTAGGCGACGATCGGCGCGAGGTAGCCGTGCACCGGGTCGGTCCAGCCGGTCTGTGGCAGCGGCAGCGGGCGGGTCAGCGCGTCGCGCAGCGCCTCGGGGCCGGGGCCGGTGATCCACCAGTCCAGGCCGAGCGAGGCCAGGTAGGTCACCGCGGCCGCGATCACCCCGTCGGCGACCCGCAACCCGTCCCGGCTGACCAGGCGTTCGATCCCGTAGGCCACCGGCACCACGAGCACCGCGACGGCGAACACCCCGCCGGAGAGGTTGAGCAGCAGGTGCGGGGTGCTGTTCTGGGCGCCGCGGACGATGTCCGACTCCAGGCCGGAGGTGGTCTGTCGGGCGATGCTGGCCAGGAAGAAGACCACGCCGAGGGTGAGCACTCCGAGCAGGACTCGGATCAAATCGGACGATCGGTGCACCCGCAGCGGTTGTGAGGGCTCGACTACGAGGGCGCGCCCGTTCCCGGGGGCACCCGTTGCGATCGTTGCGTCACTCTCTCGTATCACCCGTCACCACCGCGTCGATGGTGCCACGACCCGCGGCCGGGATTGCGCCCGGCCGCGCCGAAGCGCGGCCGAAAGGGGTTCGGCACGCGTGCCCCCCGTGTCCGAGGACTCTGTCACCATGTGCGGATGAGTGACCCTAACCCCTTCGCCGAGCGGGTTCTCGACCTGGTCGAGCGCATCCCGCCCGGGCGGGTGATGGCCTACGGGGACGTTGCCGAGGCCCTCCAGGAAGGCGGCCCCCGACAGGTCGGCCGGGTGATGGCGTTGTACGGCGGCGGGGTGCCCTGGTGGCGGGTGGTGCGCGCGGACGGCTCGTTGCCGCCGAGCCACGCGGTGCGCGCGCCCGGGCACTATCGGGCCGAGGGCACGCCGCTGCGTTCCGGCGGCGAGCGGGTGGAGATGGGTCGGGCGCGCTGGATACCGGAGCCCGACGAGGTGCCCGCCGACCGGGAAGTTCCACCGGGCGCCTGACCTTCACCGGGCCGACCCGGCGTGGCCGCGCCGCGGTGTGCTCCCCGTGTGCTTCCGGGACGATCGGGCCGGATGTGATCTGATGGGCACCGGCCGCGCCCTGCCGACCGGGGCGCGGCCGACCCACCCGGAGCGATCCACGCGCCGGGGCCGCGACCCGTTCGTCGTCCGGCCCGGCCCGTGCACCCACCAGGATTCGACGGCGACGCGAAGGCATTCTCGGCCAGATGACCACCCCGACCCCGGCGTATCGCCTGCGGCGCACCCCCGTGGCCCCGCCCGCGCCCGTGATCCCCGACGACTACCAGCGCGCCGTCGTCGAGCATCGGGGCGGGCCGCTGCTCGTGTTGGCCGGTCCCGGCACGGGCAAGACCACCGTGCTCGTGGAGGCGGTCGCCGCGCGGGTGGCGCGGGGGGTCCGACCGGAGGAGATCCTGGTCCTGACCTTCGGGCGCAAGGCGGCGGGCGAACTGCGCGACCGGCTGACCGCGCGGCTGCGTGCCGCCGGGGCGCGCACCGCCGCGGTGCCGACCGCGACCACGTTCCACTCGTTCTGCTACGCGCTGGTGCGCGAGCATCAGCCCGCCGAGTTGTTCAGCTATCCGCTGCGCCTGCTTACCGGTCCCGAGCAGGACGTGTTCGTCCGCGAGCTGCTCGCGGGCGGGGTCGAGGAGGGCAGCCAGAGCTGGCCCGCGGAGTTGCGCGCGGCGGTGGGCACCCGGGGGTTCGCGGACGAGGTGCGCGCGGTGATCGCCCGCAGCCGCGAACTCGGGCTCGATCCGGACGCGCTGGCCCGGTTCGCCCAGGACACCGGGCGTCGGGACTGGCGGGCCGCGGCCGACTTCCTCGCCGAGTACCTGGACGTGATCGACGCCCAGGGCGTGGTCGACTACGCCGAACTGGTGCACCGCGCGGTGCTGCTCGCCGAGCGGCCGGAGACCGCGCAGGTGTTGCGCGGGCGCT
Organism: Embleya sp. NPDC059213; assembly: GCF_042754445.1. Classification (NCBI taxonomy): domain Bacteria; kingdom Bacillati; phylum Actinomycetota; class Actinomycetes; order Kitasatosporales; family Streptomycetaceae; genus Embleya; species Embleya sp. NPDC059213. The sequence goes on along the minus strand of NZ_JBHZAV010000150.1, from coordinate 11,706 downwards.
ACAAGGCGGTGTTCGTCGACGAGTACCAGGACACCGACCCGGCGCAGGTGCGCCTGTTGGCGGCGCTGGCCGGGGACGGCCGGGACCTGATCGCGGTGGGCGACCCGGACCAGTCCATCTACGCGTTCCGCGGCGCCGACGTGAACGGCATCCTCGACTTCCCGCACCGCTTCCCCAGGGCCGACGGCGAGCCCGCCGACATCGTGGTGTTGCGCACCTCGCGCCGGGCGCCGGCCGGGCTGCTGGCCGCGTCCCGGGTGGTCACCCAGCGCATGCCGCTGAGCCGGTTGCCCGGCGATCGGGTGCGCGCGCACCGCGAGTTGATCCCGTCGGTGTCGGGGGACCGGGATCCGAGCCGGGTCGAGGTGTACACGTATCCCACGCCCGGCGCCGAGTTGGACAACACCGCCGACATCCTGCGCCGTGCGCATCTGGAGGACGGGGTGCCGTGGGGCGAGATGGCGGTGCTGGTGCGCTCCGGCGCCCGCTCGATCCCGGGTCTGCGGCGGGCGCTGTCGGCCGCCGGGGTGCCGTTGGAGATCGCCGGCGACGAACTGCCGATCGCGGCCGAGCAGGCGGTGTCGCCGCTGTTGACCGCGCTGCATGTGGCGGCGGAGCCGAGCGTGCTGGACGCGGAGACCGCGCGCGCGTTGTTGCAGTCCCCGCTGGGCGGCCTGGACGCGGGTGATCTGCGGTTGCTGGGGCGGGCGTTGCGGGCCGAGGAGCGGGCCGCGTCGGGTGCCTCGGTGACCAGCACCCGGCCGTCGGCCGAGCTGATTCGCGACGCGCTGGCCGAGCCGGGGCAGTTGGTCGGGATAGAACAGCGGGTCGGGGGCGGGGCGTTGCGCCTGGGCCTGCTGATCGGCAAGGCGCGCGCGGTGCTGGCCGGCGGTGGCAGCACCGAGGACGCGCTGTGGGAGTTGTGGCAGGGCACGCCGTGGCCGGGGCGGCTGGAGCGGGCGGTGCTGCGTGGCGGTACGGCCGGGCGCAACGCGGACCGCGACCTGGACGCGGTGGTGGCGCTGTTCGAGGTGGCCGCCAAGGCCGAGGAGCGGGCCGGCCACCGGGGCGCGCTGAACTTCCTGGCCGAGCTCAAGGCCCAGCAGATCCCGGGCGACCGGCTCGACGACAGCGCGCTGCGCGGCGAGTCGGTGCGGCTGCTGACCGCACACCGGGCCAAGGGTCTGCAGTGGCGCCTGGTGGTGGTGCACGGGGTGCAGGAGGGGCTGTGGCCGGACCTGCGCCGGCGCGGCTCGCTGCTGGAGGCGGACCGGATCGGCTCGGACGGCCTGGCCGAGCCGCTGTCGCCGGGTGCGCTGTTGGCCGAGGAGCGGCGGTTGTTCTATGTCGCGGCCACCCGGGCGAAGGAGCGGCTGGTGGTGACCGCGGTCGACTCCAGCTACGACGACGGCGATCAACCCTCGCGGTTCCTGGAGGAGTTGGGCGTGCCGCCGGTGGAGGTCAAGGAGCGGCCCAGGCGTCCGCTGTCCACCTCCGCGCTGGTGGCCGAGTTGCGCTCGGCGGCGGTGGATCCGCTGGCACCGGCCGTGCTGCGTCGGGCCGCCGCGCGCCGGTTGGCCGCGCTCGCGGATCTGCGCGACGACGAGGGGCACCCGCTGGTGCCGAGCGCGCATCCGGACCGGTGGTGGGGGCTGGTGGAGCCGACCGACCCCGGCGTGCCGATTCGGGATCCGGGCAGCGCGGTGCGGTTGTCCGGCAGTTCGGTGGCCAAGGTGCGCGACTGCGCGCTGAGTTGGTTCCTGGGCAGCGAGGTGCACGCGGACTCGCCGCGTTCGGCGGCGCTGGGCTTCGGCAACGTGGTGCACGCGCTCGCCGACGAGGTGGGTACGGGCGCCACCTCGGCGGAGTTGCCGGTGTTGATGGACCGGCTGGATCGGGTCTGGGACGCGTTGGCGTTCGACGCGCCGTGGCAGTCCGAGCAGCAGAAGGACGAGGCCAGGACCGCGCTGGAGCGGTTCCTGTCCTGGCACACGCACGAGCGGCACCGGGTGGTCGCGGCGACCGAGCACGGCTTCGAGGTCGAGCTGACCGCGGGCGAGTACCGGGTGCTCATCCGGGGGTCGATGGACCGGGTGGAGCGCGGCGAGGACGGGCTCGCGTACGTGGTGGACTTCAAGACCGGTCGTCGGCCGCCGACCCGCAGCGAGATCGAGGAGCATCCGCAGCTCGCGGTGTACCAGGTCGCGGTCGCGGCCGGCGCGCTCGACGAGGTGCCCGGGTTCGAGGGCGGCCGGCCCGCCTCCGGCGGCGCCGAGCTGATCCAGTTGCGCTCGGCGGACAAGGCCGATCCCGAGCAGCCGCTGGTGCTGGACCAGGCGCCGCCGCTGCCCGAACCGGACGGCGGGACGTGGGTGGGCGGGCTGCTCGCGGATGTGGCCGGCCGGATCATCGGCGAGCGCTTCACCCCGAGCACCGGCACACACTGCGACCGATGCGACTTCCGCAGGTGTTGCAGCGCGCGTCCGGAGGGACGGATGACGGTCGAGTAGCCGGTCCCGCCGGCCGGTTCCGGCGCGTCGCACCTTCGCTTTTCCCCCGCAAAACCGTCCATATCGGGGCGGTTGATCATGCATTCTTTGCCATAGCCATACTCGTCGCAAGCAACTCCAGTCCCCGAATCAAAGGAGTTTCGTGCGCACTTCACGCATGGCCATGATCGTTCCCGTCGTTGCCCTCGCCCTCGCCGGGCTGACCGCCTGTGGCGGCTCGGACGAGAAGTCGAACGCCGGCACCGACGCCAAGGTGTTGGCCGACGAGGCGCAGAAGCTGCTCAAGTCGGTTGCCGACTACAAGATGGTCGGCAACGGGCAGGACGAGGAGACCAGGATCGAGTGGGACCTGTGCATCCGCAACGGTGCGGACGTGCAGGGCAAGATGGTCATCGACGGCAATCCGGTCGAGATGATCATCGTCGGCAAGGACCAGTACATGAAGGCCGACGCCGCGTTCTGGAAGAAGTCGATGGGGGAGAGCGTCCCGCCCGCCGTCCTGGACCAGGTCGTGGGCAAGCTGGCCGGCAAGTACATGAAGACCCCGGTCGACGACGAGGACTCGTTGGGCAACATGACCGACTTCTTCGACGGCTCCACCGACGGGCTGACCAAGGGTGAGCCGGTCAAGATCGACGGCTCGAAGGTCATCCCGCTCAGCAAGAAGGACGAGGAGGGCGACACCGTCACCCTCTACGTCCAGGAGAAGGGCAAGCCCTACCCGTTCATGGTCAAGTCCGAGGGCAAGGGCAACGCCACGATGAAGTTCACCAAGGGCAAGAGCAAGTGCGAGCCCACCGCGCCCGCCGAGTCGGTGACCCAGGACGACTTCAAGGACGTCTGATCCGCCGCACCACCTCGAGGCACACCGCCCCGCACCGCGACCGTCCCTGTCGCCGTGCGGGGCTAGTGTTCCTCCGGTGCACGCCGTACTGACCGACCCGGACGACCTGTGTCGCCTCCTCGGGATCCCCTTCACGCCCGAGCAGCTCGACGCCGTGCTCGCCCCACTGGGCCCCGGGGTGATCGTGGCCGGCGCCGGATCCGGCAAGACCACGGTGATGACCGCCCGCGTGGTGTGGCTGGTGGGAACCGGCGCGGTGCGCCCCGACCAGGTGCTCGGCCTCACCTTCACCAACAAGGCGGCCGGCGAGCTGGCCCAGCGGGTGCGCAAGGCGATCGGGCAACTGCGCGGCGGGGAGATCCCGGCCGACGAGGACGCGGGCGAGCCGACCGTGTCCACCTACCACGCGTTCGCGGGCCGGCTGCTCCAGGAGCACGGCCTGCGGATCGGGTTGGAGCCCTCGGCGCGGCTGCTCGCCGACGCGACCCGCTACCAGCTCGCGGCCCGGGCCGCCCGTACCGCACGCGGCCCCTTCCCGACGCTGACCGGCCGGCTGCCGGACGTGGTGTCCTCGGTCCTGCACCTGGGCGGCGAACTCGCCGAACACCTGGTCTCCCCCGAGCGGCTCCAGGAATGGGATCGGGCCTTCGTCGCCGACGTCGAGGCCGCCGCCAAGCCCTCCGCCGCCGCTCGCAAGGCCGCCGACGCGGCCCGCAACCGGCTCGACCTGACCCGCCTGGTGGACGCGTACGGGCACGCCAAGAGCAGCCGCGACCTGCTCGACTTCGGCGACCAGATCGCCTACGCGGCCCGGATCGCGGGCGAGCGGCCCGAGGTCGGCGAGATCCTGCGGGACACCTACCGGGTCGTGCTCCTGGACGAGTACCAGGACACCTCGGTCGCCCAACGCGTGTTGTTGCAGGGGCTGTTCGGCAACGGCCACCCGGTCACCGCGGTCGGCGACCCGTGCCAGGCCATCTACGGCTGGCGCGGCGCCTCGGTCGCCAACATCCACGACTTCCCGGTGCATTTCCCCGGCCGCGACGGCGCCCCCGCGGCCCGCTACGCGCTGTCCGAGAACCGGCGCAGCGGCGGCCGGATCCTCACCTTCGCCAACGACCTCTCCGCCCCGCTGCGCACCCCCGAGAGCGGGGTGGAGGCGCTGCGCCCGGGACCCGGCGCGGAGCACGAGGGATGGGCGGTCGCCGCGCTGCTGCCCACCCACGCCGCGGAGATCGACTGGCTCGCGGACCGGATCAAGACCGCGATCGGCACCGTCCTGGACAAGGACGGCGACCCGATCACGCCCGGCGACGTCGCCGTGCTCGCGCGCACCGCCGCCGACTTCGCGGACATCCACGCCGCCTTGGTGCGGCGCGACGTCCCGGTCGAGGTGGTCGGCCTGTCCGGGCTGCTGCACCTGCCCGAGGTGGCCGACCTGGTGGCCGTGTGCGAGGTGCTCGACGACCCCACCGCCAACTCCGCGCTGGTGCGCCTGCTGGCCGGGCCGCGCTGGCGGATCGGCCCGCGCGACCTGGCCCTGCTGGGCCGTCGGGCCGCCGAACTGGTCCGGGTCGACCGGGCCGGCGCCGACGACGCCGACGCGCGGCTGGAGGAGGCGGTGGCCGGGATCGACCCCACCGAGGTGGTCTCGCTCTCCGACGCGCTCGCCGACCCGGGCGAGGAGTACGCGTTCTCGGCCGAGGCCCGCCGCCGGTTCGCCCGGGTGGCCACCGAGATCCGCGACCTGCGCCGGCACCTGGGCGAACCGCTGATGGACCTGCTGCACCGGGTGCTCGCGGGTACCGGCCTCGAAGTCGAGTTGTCCGCGTCGCCCGGTGCGCTGGCCGCCCGCCGCCGGGAGACGCTGCACGCCTTCCTGGACGTCGCGGCCGGTTTCGCCGACCTGGACGGCGACCCTTCGCTCACCGCGTTCCTCGCCTTCCTGCGCACCGCCGCCGAACACGACAAGGGCCTGGACGGCAGTCTGCCCACGGCCGGCGACTCGGTGAAGGTGCTCACGGCCCACAAGTCCAAGGGCCTGGAGTGGGAGGTGGTCGCGGTCCCCGGGCTGATCGAGGGGGTCTTCCCGAGCGTGCGCACGCAGAGCAAGTGGATCACCAACGGCAAGGCGCTGCCGCATCCGCTGCGCGGCGACGCGGCCGCGCTCGCGGTGTTGCCCGACCTGACGCCCAAGGGCTTCAAGGCGTTCGACGCCTCGATGCGCGAGCATCAGGCGACCGAGGAACTGCGTCTGGGCTACGTGACCTTCACCCGGCCCAAGCAGTTGCTGATCGCGTCCGGGCACTGGTGGGGGCCCACCCAGAAGAAGCCGCGTGGGCCGTCGATGTTCCTCACCCGACTGCGCGAGCACTGCCGGGCCGGCAACGGCGCCGTCGAGGTCTGGACCCCCGAGCCCGCCGAATCGCTCAACCCGTATCTCGCGGACACCGTCGAGCACGCCTGGCCGCTGCCGCTGGACGCGACCGCGCTGGTGGAGCGCCGCCGCGCGGCCGACGCGGTGCTCGCCGAACTGGCCCGGCGCGAGGCGGCCCGGCGGGTCGACCACGCGGTGCAACATCCGTCGGTCGAGCCCGAAGCCGAAGCCGAAGCCCTGCCCGGGGCCGACGCTCGGGTCGAGACCGAGCCCGAGGCCGAGCACGCGTCCGGGGCCGGTTTCGGGCCGGCCGACGACGAGCAGGTGCCGGTCGAGGTCTACGACGCCTACGTCCCGGCGGATCCGGAGGACGCGCCGCCGCCCGAGGACGACGCCGGGCCGCCCGACCTCGACCGGGGCGCGCGCGGGCACGAGGACCCGCTCGGGCGCCGGGCCGAGGTTCGCGGCCCCTCCGACGAGGTACGCGCCGGCCACCCACCGGTCGAGGGCCCCGCGGCCGGCGCCGGCGACTTCGACCCCACGCCGGACGAACTGGCCCTGATCGAGTCGTGGGATCGCGACCTGGTCCGGCTGGCCGAGGAACTGCGCCGCGGCCGATCCGGGGTGCGCGAGGTGCCGCTGCCCGCGACGTTGTCCGCGTCCCAGATGTTGCGCCTGTCCAACGACCCGGACGGGCTCGCGCGCGAGCTGGCCCGGCCGATGCCGCGTCCGCCCGCCCCCGCGGCCCGACGCGGTACCCGCTTCCACGCGTGGGTCGAGTCGTTGTTCGGCGAGCGCCCGCTGCTCGAACCCGACGACCTGCCGGGCGCGGCCGACGAGGAGATCACCGACGAGGCGGACCTGCTCGCGCTCCAGGAGGCGTTCCTGCGCACCCCCTACGCGCAGCGCGCCCCGTACCGGGTGGAGGCACCCTTCCAGCTCTTTCTCGGCGGCCGGATCGTGCGCGGCCGGATCGACGCGGTCTACCGCGAGGGCGACGGCTTCGAGGTGGTCGACTGGAAGACGAACCGGGTCCAGAACGCGGACCCGCTCCAGCTCGCGGTCTACCGGCTGGCCTGGGCCGAGTACGCCGAGTTGCCGATCGAAGACGTCTCGGCCGCGTTCTTGTACGTGCGCACCGGGGAACTCGTTCGGCCCAGGGGCCTGCCCGGTCGGGACGAACTGGAACAGCTCTTCACGGAAGCCGACGAATCGGGCCGACACCCGGGCTCCTGATCCCCACGAAACCCGGTACGGGTGACGATGGGCCCGATGCGGCCGGTTTCCGACACTCGTATGGTTTATGAGGGTCGGCTAGGACGGCGAACTTCGAACGGGACGGGAAACGGCACCGGTGCGCGGAACAGCACAGACGAGGCGGGCATTGCGGTTCGTCGGCGTTGCGGGCGACCGTCCGTTGCTCCCGGTGATCGATCTGTTCCTGCGCCTGCTGCCGTTCCTGGTGATCCTCGCGGTCGTGGTGCTGGCCGCCGCGACGCCGGAGAACGTGCACGTGGGTCCGCTGCTCGCGGTCGCACCGGCGCTGTCCGGCCTCACCCAGACGGCCCCGCGCGGGCCACTGGTCACCGGGGCCGTCGCGGCCCTGGTGTCGGTGACGCTGACCGCGCTCAACCAGGGCCGAGGCGGCGGCGAGCCGTTCATCACGCTCATCTCGATCGCGCTGGTGACCACCACGGCGTGGGCCGGCGTGCATGTGCGAATGCGCCAGGAACGCACCATCGAGGAGGTGCGCAGCGTCGCCGAGGCGGCCCAGGAGGTACTGCTGCCCCAGGTGCCCAGGAGCATGGGCCCGCTCACCGTCGGCGTGCGCTACCGCGCGGCGGCGGCCGAGGCGCGGATCGGCGGGGACCTGTACGAGGTGGTCCCCACCCCCTTCGGCGTGCGGGTCGCGATCGGGGACGTGCGCGGCAAGGGGCTCGGCGCGGTGCGCACCGCAGCCGCCGTGCTCAGCGCGTTCCGCGAGGCCGCGTACGAGGAGCCGGACCTGCCGGGGGTGGCCCGACGGTTGTCGGCGAGCCTGGAGCGGCGGCTCGGCGAGGACGACGAGGAGTTCGTCACGCTGATCCTGCTCGGCTTCCCCGGCGACAGCGCCTGCGTGGACATCCTCAACTGCGGCCATCCCGCGCCGCTGCTGCTGCGCGGGGCGCACGCCGAGCCGCTGGACCCGCCGGCCCCGACCCCGCCGCTGGGCATCCTGGACCTGCGCAGGCTCGACCTGCCGGTGCTGCGGGTGCCGCTGCTGAACGAGGACCGGCTGCTGCTCTACACGGACGGGATCATCGAGGCGCGCAACCCGGCCGGCGAGTTCTACCCGCTGCCGGATCGCGCGCCGGACGGCCTACCCGGGGTCGAGGACACCCTGGACCGGCTGGAGGCCGACGTACAGCGGCACGTGGGCCATCCGCTCCAGGACGACGCGGCGATGGTGCTGCTGCGCTACCGGCCCGTGGCCGCCCGGCAGGACGGGCTGCGCGGGGCCCGGCTGACCGCCTGAGCCCGCGCTCGCTCAGCCGACCTTCAGCTCCACCACGAGCGCGCAGTGGTCCGAGACGCCCAGCCGGACCGCCTCGGTGCGCCGGACCGCCTCGGGACCGATGCCGTGCCCGAGCACGTGGTCGAACTGCACCCGAGGGCGATACGAGGGATACGTGGGCACCCGGGCCAGCGAGCGCCAGCGCACCGCACCCGCGCCGCGTCCGCGCCGGCCCACCACCGCCTGCGGGATGCGCCCGGGCAGGTTGAAGTCGCCGAGCAGCAGTTGCGGGCCGGGCAGGTCGGCGGTGGAGCGGCGGATCCGGGCGAGCTGCGAGATGTTCCAGCCGGGTACGAAGGACAGGTGTGCCGCGAGCACGGTGAACGGCCCGTGCGGGCCCTCCACGACCGCCGCGAGCACACCTCGGGGCTCGTCCGGGACGCGGGTCAGGCCGGGCCGGCCCTGCACCCGCAGCGGCAGGCTCAGCGGTGCGGCCGGGAAGCGCCGGACCCGCCAGCGCGAGACCGGCAACCGGGACAGCAGCGCGATGCCGTACCCCGGCCCGCCCTCGCCCCGCTCGCCCGCCGCGTAGACCCGCCGCTCGCCCGGCACCGGCTCGTCCTCGGTCCAGCCCGACACCGGCGCCGGCACGCCGTGCACCGAGGCCAGGAAGCGCCACTGCGCCATGCCCAGCGCCTCGGCCGCGATCGCCGCCTGGTCCGCGCCGCCCGAGCGTTCCTGATGCCGGTCGACCTCCTGGAGGGCCACGATGTCGGCGTCGAGGTCGGCCAGCGCGGCGCGCAGCCGCTCCGGATCGGACTCGCCGTCGGCCAGATCCATGCCGTGCAGGAGATTGAAGGTCGCGATCCGCAGCGTCGTCATCGCCCGACGGTAACCCCGGCGGGCGGGCGAGGGCGGGCCGATCGCCGCCCCACCGCCGCGCGCCGCGCAGCCGCGCGACGGGCATATGGTCGGATCCATGAGCATCCCCGACCACGACATCTCCGCCTACGTGCAGGCGCACGCCGCCGACTTCCTCGCCGACCTGCGCACCTGGTTGGCCATCCCCTCGATCTCCGGCGACCCGGCCGCGGCGGCCGACGTCGAGCGCAGCGCGTGGTGGCTGGGCGGCGCGCTGCGCGACGCGGGCTTCCCGACCGTCGAGGTGTGGGAGACGGCCGGCCTGCCGGCGGTGTTCGCCGAGTGGCCCTCCGCGGACCCGGACGCGCCCACCGTGCTGGTCTACGGACACCACGACGTGCAGCCCGCGGCGCTCGCCGACGGGTGGAGCACGCCGCCGTTCGAGCCGACCGACCGGGGCGACCGGCTGTACGCGCGCGGCGCGGCGGACGACAAGGGCCAGGTGCTCTTCCACCTGCTCGGCGTGCGCGCGCACCTGGCCGCGACCGGCCGAAAGACGCCCGCGGTCAACCTCAAGCTGATCGTCGAGGGCGAGGAGGAGTCCGGCTCGGAGCACCTGCCCGCGTTGCTGCGCGAGCGCCGGGATCGCCTGGCGTGCGATGTCGTGGTGGTCTCCGACACCGGCATGTGGGGCGCGGACACACCGAGCACCTGCACCGGCATGCGCGGCCTGGCCGAGGTGCAGATCGACTTCTTCGGCCCCACCGCCGACATCCACTCCGGGTCCTTCGGCGGCGCGGTGCCCAACCCGGCCACCGCGCTCGCCGGACTGATCGCCGCGCTGCACGACGAGGACGGTCGGGTCACGATCCCCGGCTTCTACGACGGGGTCGGCGAACTCACGGACCGCGAGCGGGAGTTGTTCGCCAAGCTGCCGTTCGACGAGGCCGCGTGGTTGGCGAACGCGAAGTCCGGGGCGGCGAGCGGCGAGAGCGGCTACACCACGCTGGAACGGGTCTGGGCGCGGCCCACCGCCGAGGTCAACGGCATCTGGGGCGGCTACACCGGCCCCGGCCGCAAGACGATCGTGCCCGCCTCCGCACACGCCAAGCTCTCCTTCCGGCTGGTGGACCGGCAGGACCCGGAGCGGATCGACCGGATCGTGCGCGCGTGGGTGGCCGACCGGGTGCCCGCCGGGATTCGCTGCGAACTCGACTTCGGCACCGGCGTACGGCCGTGCCTGACCCCGCTGGACCACCCCGCGCTGCGCTCGGTGGTCCGCGCGCTGGGCCGCGCGTTCGACTCGGAGATCCTGTACACCCGCGAGGGCGGCTCCGGGCCGGAGGCCGACCTCCAGGAGGTGCTGGGCGCGCCGGTGGTCTTCCTGGGCGTCTCGCTGCCCGACGACGGCTGGCATTCGGTCGATGAGAAGGTGGAGAAGCCGCTGCTCCTCAAGGGCGCGGAGGCCGCCGCACACCTTTGGGACGATCTCGCGGCGACCTGGCACGAAGCACGATCCGGGAGGGACGTCAGTTGATCCACCCCAAGCCTGTCGCCGGGCAGGCGTTGGCCCGAGGCACCCTCGACCGGGCGGCCGAACACCGCCTGGACCAGGCCTGGTTGGACCAGGCGTGGCGCACGCCCGAAACGCGCGTGCTGGTCCTGGCCCAGGGCCGCGCGCATTGGACGGGCGAGGCGGGCGCACCCCGCCTGGTCCTGGTCGAGCCGGCCCACGCGCCCGCGGGCGAGCGCTGTCTGCTCGGCGTCGACGCGGCCGGCGTGAGCTACTTCGCGGTCACGGTGGAGGAGTTGGCGGAGCCCGCGGGACAGGTGCGCGCGGGCACCCTGCGCGAACTCGGCACGCTCTTGGACGACCGGGACGCGGGCCTGCTCGTGCACGCCACCGGCCTGCACCACTGGCACCGCACCCACCGGTTCTGCGCGCGCTGCGGACAGCCCACCGAGATCGCCGCGGCCGGCCACGTACGCCGCTGCCCGGCCTGCGGGACCGAGCACTATCCGCGTACCGATCCGGCGGTGATCATGCTGGTGCTGGACCGGGACGACCGGTGCCTGCTCGGCCGGCAGGCGAGTTGGCCGGACCGGCGGTTCTCCACCTTCGCCGGCTTCGTCGAGCCCGGCGAGTCGCTGGAGCAGGCCGTCGCGCGCGAACTGCACGAGGAGGTCGGGGTCCTCACCACCTCCACCGAATACCTGGCCAGCCAGCCGTGGCCGTTCCCCTCCAGCCTGATGCTGGGCTTCATCGCCTACGCCGAGGACGACCGGGTGCGGGTGGACGGCGAGGAGATATCCGAGGCCCACTGGTATTCGCGGGCCCAACTGAAGGAGGCGATCGACACGGGCGCGGTGCTGCTGCCCGGGACGCTCTCGATCGCCCGCTACCTGATCGAGACGTGGTACGGCGAGAGCCTGGACGAGGGCAACCACTGGTAGCCCCGCCCGCACGTGCCGCGGGCCCCCGGCGGGAAACCGCGGGGGGCGCGGCCCACCGCGGGGTCGCCCCCCCGCCGGCGGGGGCCGCCCCGCGTGGGGCGCCGGGTGGGGGCCGCCCCGCGGCGCCCCCGGGGCGGGAGGGGGGGGGTTACCGGGGGGGGGGGCC
>NZ_JBHZAV010000149.1:6443-22338 GCF_042754445.1 Embleya sp. NPDC059213 | reverse complement strand
AATGACCCTGGGGCTCAGCCCCGCGGTTTACGGCACCCCATCGCCCGGGGCAGCGGGTCGGGAACCCACCGGACGGCCGTCGGCCCCGATCAGCCGGCGACGGCCAGCCGGTAGCCACGCTTGGTGACGGTCTTGATCAGGCCCTTGTGCGGTCCGAGCGAGGTGCGCAATCGGGCCACGGCCGCCTCGACCGCGTGTTCGTCGGCGGAGGTGTCCCGCCAGACCCGGCGCAGGAGTTCGGCGCGGCTGAGCACCCAGCCCGGCCGTTCGGCCAGTGCGCGCAGGACCGCCGCCGACACCGGCGACAACGAGATCACGCCACCCTCGACCAGGACCGCGCTGCCCTGGAGGATCAGACGATCCGTACCGGTGTCCAGCTCCCGTCGAACCCGGCCGGGCAGCGTCTCGGTGACCGTGCGTACCAGTGAACCCAGTCGCCCGCGCTCCGGCCAGACCGCCTGCACGCCCTCGTCGGTGAGCGGTTTGGCGCAGATCCCGCCTATGCACACGGGCAGCACGCTCGTCCGCAACGCGGTCAACACCTCCTCGTGTCGCCCCAGTTCGTCGGCCGCCTGGAGGAACGCGCCGATCGCGGGCGCACTGGTGAAGGTGAGCGCGTGCAGCTCGTTCCTGATCACCTGCTCGACCAGGCGGCGTACCGCGATCGGATCCTCCGGCGGCCCCCACCGATACACCGGCAGCTCGATCACCTCGGCGCCGCGCTCGCGCAGGATCGAGGCGAACTCCCCTAGTGGCGCGCCGTGTTCCTGGAGGGCTATCCGACGGCCGCGCAGATCCCGGGCGAGCAACCAGTGCAGGAGTTCGTCGTTGGCCTCCGAACCCGGCGAGTAGGTCTCGCGCAGCCCGGACGCCCGCACCGCCCCGGTGGCCTTGGGGCCACGACTGATCACCGTCGCGGCCTCGCAGGCCCGGCGCAGTTCGGCCGATCGTCCCCAACCCTCGGCCGCGTTCATCCAACCGCGCCAGCCCACGCCGGTCGTCGCGACCACGTAGTCGAGCGGTTCGACCAGACAGCGCTCGGTGGCGAGCCGCAGTACGTGGTCCTCGCGCAGCGGAATGATGCTGAGCGTCGCGGTGCCCACGACCTTCGCGCCACGACGTTCGAGCAGCGCGACCAGTTCGTCGCGGCGCCGGGCGGCCGTGACACCGACGGTGAGCCCGACCAGGGGTTCGGCGGCGGCGTTTGTCCGAGTAACCATGCAAGGAGAGTGGCGGGCCGGCGTTACGGGGGTGTTGCGGCATGATCACCCCGGGGTTAGGTCTCGACTTCTCGTGCGGCTCTTCGGTGTCGCGGTTCTCACGATCGACACCCGGGCCGGTGAGGCAGCCGTACCGTCGGCGCAACATCACAGACCAGGCGGCGTAACCGTAGGTCGCGACGCTACCGACATGACGACGCACGCCGGGACCACGACGACGGACACCCATTGCCCGTACTGCTCACTCCAGTGCGGGATGGGCCTGCGGACCGCCGCGCCCGAGTCGGGTGGATCGGGCGAATGGCCTGCTTCGGCTGCCCCGGACGTGTTCGTCGAGGTGGTCGAGCGGCCCGGGTTTCCGGTCAATCGCGGTGCGCTGTGCGGCAAGGGGCAGAGTGCGGCCGAGGTGTTGCGGCGCGGGGTACGGCTGACCGCGCCGCTGGTGCGCGACGGCGACGGGGTGCTGCGCGAGGCCGAATGGGACGACGCGTTGGACCGGGTCGCGGCCGGATTGGCGGCGGTCGGCCGGGCGCACGGGCGCGATGCCGTCGGGGTGTTCGGCGGGGGCGGCCTGACCAACGAGAAGGCGTACCTGTTGGGGAAGTTCGCCCGGGTGGTGCTGCGGACGGCGAACATCGACTACAACGGCCGGTTCTGCATGTCCTCGGCGGCGGCCGCGGGCAAGGCGGCCTTCGGGATCGATCGGGGGCTGCCGTTTCCGCTGGAGGACATCACGCGGACCGGCTGCGTGATCCTGGTCGGGGCCAATCCGGCGGACACCATGCCGCCGGCGCTGCGCTACTTCACCGACATGCGCGCGGCGGGCGGGCGACTGGTGGTCGTGGACCCGCGGCGGACCCGGACGGCGGCCGAGGCCGACCTGCACCTTCAGCCGGTGCCGGGCACGGATCTGGCGCTCGCGCTGGGTCTGCTGCACCTGCTGATCGCCGAGGGACACGTGGACGAGGAGTTCGTGGCGGCGCGCACGGTCGGCTTCGACGCGGCGCGGGCGGCGGCGATGGCGCACTGGCCGGAGCGGGTCGAGCGGATCACCGGCGTACCGGTGGAGGCGATGCGGGACGCGGTCGCGATGTTCGCGTCGGCGCCGGCGGCCATGGTGCTGACGGCCCGCGGCCCGGAGCAGCAGAGCAAGGGCGTGGACACGGTCGGGGCCTGGATCGATCTGTGCCTGGCCGCCGGGAAGGCCGGTCGACCCCTGTCCGGGTACGGCTGCCTGACCGGCCAGGGCAACGGGCAGGGCGGACGCGAACACGGCCAGAAGGCCGACCAGTTGCCGGGCTACCGGATGATCACCGACCCGGCCGCGCGGGCACATGTGGCGGGGGTCTGGGGAGTGGACCCGGATTCGCTGCCGGGGCCCGGGCGTTCCGCGTACGAACTGTTGGACTCCTGCGGTGAGGAGATCCGCGCGCTGTTCGTGATGGGCTCGAACCCGGTGGTGTCCGCGCCGAACGCGGCGCACGTGACGGCCCGCCTCGCGGCGCTCGACTTCCTGGTGGTGACGGATGTGGTGTTGTCCGAGACGGCGGCACTGGCCGACGTCGTGTTGCCCGGCGCCCAGTGGGCCGAGGAGAGCGGGACCACGACGAACCTGGAGGGCCGGGTGATCCTGCGTCGGGCGGCGCTGCCGGTACCGGACGGCGTGCGCACGGACCTGGTCACGTTGAACGAGCTCGCCCGGCGACTGGGTGTCGAGCGTGGCTTCGCGACGGACGCCGAGGAGGTGTTCGACGAACTGCGTCGAGCGTCGGCGGGCGGCGCGGCGGACTACGCGGGCATCACGTACGACCGCATCCGGGCCGAGGACGGGGTGTTCTGGCCGTGCCCGGAGGTGGGCCACCCGGGCACGCCCCGGCTGTTCCTGGACCGCTTCGGCACGCCGGACGGGCGCGCGCGCTTCGCGGCGCCGACGCACCGGGCCTCGGCCGAGGAGCCGGATACCGAGTATCCGCTGTATCTGACCACGGGTCGGGTGCTGAGCCAGTACCAGAGCGGGGCGCAGACGCGCCGGGTGCCGGCCCTGAACCGGGCGGCGCCCGGGCCGTTCGTGGAACTGCATCCGGACCTGGCGGAGCGGATGGGGGTGGGCGAGGGCGACCCGGTCTCGGTCACCAGTCGTCGAGGACGCGCGGTCGCGCCGGCCAGGCTGTCCCGGGAGATCCGGCCGGACACGGTGTTCATGCCGTTCCACTGGGCGGGGGAGGGACGGGCGAACACGGTGACGAACGCGGCCCTGGACCCGGTGTCGGGGATGCCGGAGTTCAAGGTGTGCGCGGTCCGCCTGGATCCGGTCGGGAAGGTCGGGAAGGTCGGGGAAGCCGGGTCGACCGGGTCGGCGACGGGGGGACGCGGGGGCGCGGCCCTGAGCGGCAGCGCCGGCGCGTCGAGCGATGGTCTCGGTGGGGCGGTGCTCGCGCGGGCGAGCGGCGCCCCCGGTGGTGGGAGGTGAGCGTGGTGCGGGTCGGAGTGGTGGGCGCGGGGATGGCCGCGGCGCGGTTCGCGCAGCAGGTGGCGGCCCGGGACCCCGGGATCTCGGTGACGATGTTCGGGGACGAGGCACATCCGCCCTACAACAGGGCACTGCTCGCGGACGTGCTCAGCACGCGCTTCGGGGCCGAGGCGATCGGGTTGCCGGTCGGGCCGACGGCGGTGGTGCGGGTCGGGGCGCGGGTCGCCGCGCTCGACGCGCGGCGGCGCGCGCTTCGGTTGGCGGACGGCGAGGTGCACACGTTCGACGCGATCGTGCTGGCGACCGGCGCCGGGCCGGTGTTGCCGCCGATGCGGAACCTGCGGGTCGCGAGCACGGCGAGCGGGTCGGCCGGGCGCGGTGGTGAGCCGAGTCTGGATCTGCTCGCGGGGGTGCACGCGTTCCGCTCGTTGGCCGACTGTGCCGCGCTGGCCGCCGCGGCACCCGGGGCCGAGCGGGCCGTGGTGATCGGTGGCGGCGTGCTCGGGGTGAGCGCCGCACGCGCTCTGGCGGCCCTCGGGGTCGCGGTCGAAATCGTGCACCAGGGACCACATCTGATGGAGCGTCACCTCGATGCGCCGGCCGCCGCCGCGTTGCTCGCCGGCCTTGCCGAACTCGGTGTCGCGGTCTACCTCGACAACCGGGCTCGGGCCCTGACCGGCACGGACCGGGTGGCCGGCGTGGAACTGGCCAACGGACACGTGCTCGACGCGGACCTGATCGTGCTCGCCTGCGGGGTGCGTCCCCGGGTCGCGCTCGCCCGGGACGCGGGGCTGCGGGTCGACACCGGCATCGTGGTGGACGACCGGCTGGGCACCTCGGCGGACGGCATCCACGCCATCGGGGACTGCGCCGAGTTCGCCGGGGACGTACACGGGCTCGCGGCGGCGGCGTGGGATCAGGCGGACGTATTGGCCGCGCACCTCACCGGCGGCGGGCAGCGCTACGCCGGGTCGCGGCCGATGATGCGGCTGACGGCCGGGCCGTTGGCGGTCGCCGCGTTCGGCGCGACGGGCGCGCGGGCGGGCGACGACGTCGTGCGCGTCGCCGATCCGACCCGCAACGCCTACAAGAAGCTCGTCATGCGCGGCGACCGCCTCGTCGCCGGGATCCTGATCGGCGATCTGTCCACCGCCGGTGCCCTGACCCGGGCCTTCGAGCGCGACGATCCCCTGCCGGCCGATCCGCTGCACCTGTTGGCGGTGCCGGGGGCGTACCGATGACCGCGTCGCGCCGACGGCTCGGCGCCGGTCGGGGTCGGGAGCGTGGTTGACGGCGGGATCGGGAGGTGCGTGCGGGCGGGTGCGGGTGTCGGTGTCGGGTTCGGGGTTTTCTGGTGTCGGTGGAGGAGTCGGGCGTGAGTGATGTCGGGAAGACGAATGTGGTTGTGGTCGGCCACGGCATGGTGGGGCAGCGGTTCGTCGAGGCGCTCGTCGAGCAGGCGGGTGGGCGGGTCGCCGTCACCGTGTTGGCCGAGGAGCCTCGGCGGGCCTATGACCGGGTGCATCTGACGTCCTGGTTCTCGGGCGCGACGGCGGAGGAACTGTCTTTGTGCAGCGCCGAGTTCGCACGGCAACATCAGATCGACATTCGGCTCGGGGATCCGGTCGAGGCGATCGATCGGGTCGGCCGTACGGTGACCACCCGGGCCGGCCGCAGTGTGCCGTACGACGTGCTCGTGCTGGCGACCGGGTCGTATCCGTTCGTGCCGCCGGTGCCGGGGCACGACGCGGACGGGTGCTTCGTGTATCGCACGATCGAGGACGTCGAGGCGATCGAGGCCGCCGCGCGCGGTGCCCGGGTCGGCGCGGTGGTCGGCGGCGGGCTGCTCGGACTGGAGGCCGCCGGGGCGCTGACCGCGATGGGGCTGGACACCCACGTGGTCGAGTTCGCACCGAGGCTGATGGCGATCCAGGTCGACGACGGCGGCGGGGAGGTGTTGCGGCGCAAGGTCGAGGAATTGGGGGTGACCGTGCACACCGGCGCGGGCACGCAGGCCGTCACCACCGGCGCCGACGGGCGGGTGTCCGGCATGACGTTGTCGGACGGCAGCGAACTGGCCGCCGATCTGGTGGTGTTCTCGGCCGGAGTGCGGCCACGGGATCAACTCGCCCGCGCCGCGGGCCTCGCGGTGGGCGAGCGCGGCGGCATCGTGGTGGACGAGCGCTGCCGGACCGCGGACGCGCACATCCTGGCCATCGGCGAGTGTGCGCTGGCCGCCGACGGGCGGGTGTACGGGTTGGTCGCACCGGGATACGCGATGGCCGAGGTGGCCGCGGCCGAGATCGCCGGTGCCGGGACGGACGGATTCACCGGCGCGGATCTGTCGACCAAGCTCAAGCTGCTCGGCGTCGAGGTGGCGAGCTTCGGCGACGCGCACGGCACGGCCGAGGGATGTGTGGAGGTGCTCTACTCCAACACCCGGGCCGGCGTGTACAAGAAGCTGGTCATCGGCGCGGACGGGCGGCTGCTCGGTGGGGTGCTGGTCGGCGACGCGGAGGCGTACGGCACATTGCGGCCGTTGACCGGCGGGGCCCTGCCGGTGCCGGCCGAGCAACTCGTGTTGCCCGCGTCGATGGGCGCGCCGGTGCGGTTCGAACTGCCGGACGAGGCCGTGGTCTGCTCGTGTCACGCGGTGACCAAGGCGGTGATCCGAAACGCGGTCACCGCCCAGGGGTGCCACGATCTTCCCGCCGTCAAGAAATGCACCAAGGCCGGTACCGGGTGCGGGAGTTGCGTCAAGCTGATCGGCACGATCGTGACCGAGGAGCTGGCCGCCGCCGGGATCGAGAGCATGCGCGGGTTGTGCGAGCACTTCGCCGAGCTCACCCGCGCCGAGTTGTACGAGATCGTTCGGGTCAAGGGCATCACCTCCTTCACCCGGTTGCTCGACGAGCACGGCAGCGCCGGCACGACGGGCGGTGACGGGTGCGACATCTGCAAACCCACCGTCGGTTCGATCCTGGCGAGTCTGGCCCAGGGGCACATCCTCGACGGCGAACAGGCCGCGCTCCAGGACACCAACGACCACTTCCTGGCCAACATCCAGCGCAACGGCTCGTATTCGGTCGTCCCGCGCATCCCCGGCGGTGAGATCACCCCCGAGGGCCTGATCACCATCGGTGAGATCGCCCGCGACTTCGGCCTGTACACGAAGATCACCGGCGGCCAGCGGATCGACCTGTTCGGTGCGACGGTCGACCAACTCCCGCAGGTCTGGAGCCGGTTGGTCGCCGCCGGCTTCGAGTCGGGGCACGCGTACGGCAAGGCGCTGCGGACCGTGAAGTCGTGTGTCGGCGAGACCTGGTGCCGCTACGGCGTACAGGACTCGGTGGGCCTGGCGATCGAGCTCGAACTGCGGTACCGGGGCCTGCGTTCGCCGCACAAGCTCAAGTCCGCGGTGAGCGGGTGCGCCCGCGAGTGCGCCGAGGCGCAGAGCAAGGACTTCGGGGTGATCGCCACCGCCGAAGGTTGGAACCTGTACGTCGGCGGCAACGGCGGGATGACCCCGCGCCACGCCGACCTGCTGGCGAGCGACCTGGACCACGACACGCTGATCCGCACGATCGACCGCTTCCTGATGTTCTACATCCGCACCGCCGACCGGCTGGAGCGCACCGCGCCCTGGGTGGCCCGGATGGAGGGTGGCCTCGACCACCTGCGCGCGGTGATCATCGACGATTCGCTCGGGATCTGCGCCGACCTGGACGATTTGATGACCCGGCACGTCGGCACCTATCGGGACGAGTGGGCCCAGACGCTGGCCGACCCCGATCGGGTCCGCCGGTTCGTGTCCTTCGTCAACGCGCCGGGCACCCCCGACCCCACCGTCCGGTTCACCGCCGAGCGGGACCAGATCAAGCCCGTGTTGTTCGAGAAGTTGGAGGTACGCGGACGATGACCACGAGTATCGAGTCGACGACCACGCTCACCGTCGAGATCGCCGGCGAAACCGGTTGGCAGCCGGTGTGTTCGTACGCCGACCTGGTGCCCGGCAGGGGTGTCGCGGTGCTGATCGAGGGACATCAGGTCGCGGTGTTTCGGGACCGGACCGGGCGGCTCTACGCGTTGGCCAACCGCGATCCGTTCAGCGGCGCGTACGTCATCTCGCGCGGCATCGTCGGGCGGCGGGGCGCGGTGCCCACGGTCGCGTCGCCGATGTACAAGCAGGTGTTCGACCTTCGTACGGGTGCCTGCCTGGACGAGGACGAGGGCCCCGACGGGGAGCCGGCCGCGTTGCGCACGTGGGCGATTCGGGCGCGCTGAGCGGCGCCCGGGTACGCCCGGAATTCTCACACCGGCGCGACGCCGATCCTGAGCGAGTTGTAGCGCCGGCGACCGACAGCACGTAGTGCGCCGAAATCTGTGCTTCCTAGCGTGAGGGACCGTCAGCCGGAATTTCCTCCTCGGACAGGCAGGTCCCAGTGACGACGAGCACGTCAACCACCAGTACTTCCAAGCCCGTTGCGGCAACCGAGCCCGGCCCGCTCGACGATTGGCGGCCCGAGGACGAGGTGTTCTGGGCCCAGGCCGGGGCCCGGATCGCCCGGCGCAACCTGATCTTCTCGGTCCTGTCCGAGCACATCGGCTTCTCCGTCTGGAGCCTGTGGTCGGTCATCGTGCTCTTCCTCGGCCCGGAGTACGGGTTCGACCCCGCGCAGAAGTTCACCCTGACCGCGGTGCCGACCCTGGTCGGCGGCGCGATGCGGATCCCGTACACGTTCGCGGTCGCCCGCTTCGGCGGCCGCAACTGGACCGTGGTCAGCGCGCTGTTGTTGCTGCTGCCCACCGCGGCGATCGCGATCGTGTTGGAACCGGGCGTCTCCTACCGCACGTTGCTGGTGGTCGCGGCGCTGGCCGGGGTCGGCGGCGGCAACTTCGCCTCCTCGATGGCGAACATCAACGCGTTCTACCCGCAGCGGCTCAAGGGGTGGGCGCTCGGGATCAACGCCGGCGGCGGCAACCTCGGGGTGCCGGCGGTGCAGTTGGTCGGCCTCGCGGTGCTCGCGACGGCGGGGGCCGGGCACCCTCGGCTGCTGCTCGTGGTCTACATCCCGCTGATCGTGCTCGCCGCGTTGGCGTCCGCGCGCTACATGGACAACCTGCCCGCGTTGCGCAACGACAAGGGCGCGATGCGCGAGGTCGCCCGGGAGCCGCACACCTGGGTGATGGCGCTGCTGTACATCGGCACGTTCGGGTCGTTCATCGGCTTCGGGTTCGCTTTCGGGCAGGTGCTCCAGGTGCAGTTCCACGACGAGTTCGCCACCCCGGTCAAGGCGGCCTACCTGACCTTCCTGGGACCGCTGTTGGGCTCGCTGGTGCGCCCGGTCGGCGGTTGGTTCGCGGATCGATGGGGCGGTGCGCGGGTCACGTTCTGGAACTTCGTCGCGATGGCCGGCGCCGCGTTCGTGGTCTACCTGGCCTCGCGGCAGGAGTCGCTCGGGCTGTTCCTGACCGGCTTCGTGCTGCTGTTCGTGTTCAGCGGACTGGGCAACGGCTCGGCGTACAAGATGATCCCGGCGATCTTCGCGGCCAAGCTCGGCCCGGGCCCGGCCGCGCGGCGCAAGTCCGGTGCGCTGATGGGCGTCGCGGGTGCGGTCGGCGCGCTGGGCGGGGTCCTGGTCAACATCGCCTTCCGCGAGTCGTTCCTGAACTCCGGCCGGGGCGACGCGGCCTACCTGACCTTCCTCGCCTTCTACGGGCTGTGCCTGCTGGTGACCTGGGCGGTGTACCTGCGCCCCTCGGCACGGCGGCTGACGGGGGTGTGAGGCCGACTGCCCCCGCCGACCGGCGACGCTCAGCGGGTGGCGGCGCGTTCCAGGCGGATGGTGAGCAGGATCGGGACCAGGGTTGCCCAGAAGAGGACTTGGGGCACGAGTCGGCCGGTCCACGGGATCGTCACGATCAGTACCGCGATCAGGGTGCACCACGCGGTCTGGCCCAGGACCAGACGCGCCCAGCCGACCCGCCGGATCAGCGACCACATGCTCAGCCTGACCCCGGTGCGCAACCGCCGGTAGCGGCGCCACGCACCCAGGCCCCACGCGATGCCCATCAGGGTCAGCGCCCAGAGCCGGATGCCGAGCGGAGCGGGCAGCGCGGTGGGGTCGTCCCCGGTCGGGAAGACCCGGCCGGCCAGCGCCGCGATCACCAGGCACGACAAGGCGATCCAGCGAGTGCCGCGCAACATCCGGAAGACGGCCGCGTCCACGCCCGCGCGCAGCCGTTCGGAGGTGGGATCGGCGGCGAGCGCGGTCGCGGCGGCATCGGCGGCGGCCGGCAGTTTGGCCCCGGCGCCGAGCAGGGACGGTTGCGCGGCGGCATACGCGGCCTGGTCGGCGAGTTCGTTCAGGGCCCAGGCGTTGTGCGGGTCGATCCGCAGAACCTCGCGAACCGCCTGCGCGCGTACGTCGTTTCGACCGACCAGCAGGGACGCCTTCCACAGCGCCCGATGCGCCCCGACCGCCTCCGGCCCCAGCCGCACCGCGGTACCGGCCGCCTCGAACGCCTCGGGCCAGCGCGGCTGCCACGAGTTCAGCGCCTCGGACAGCGCCGCGTACGCCTGCCACAGGTCGGGCGCGATGGCGATCGCGGCCCGCGCCGCGGCCTCCGCCTCCTCGCCGCGGCACAACTTGCGCAGACCGTACACGCGCACCAGGAGCGCCTCGTAGTCGTCCGGCGCGACCGCCAACGCGGCGTCGCTCGCGGCCACGACCTCCTCGTCGTGCCCGAGATTGAGGTGTACGTAGGCGAGTCGGACCCAGGCCCGGGCGTCGGCGGGGTCCTCGGCGACACGCCGGGCGAGGAGTTCGCCCGCCTCCTCGTGCCGATCCAACTGCATCAGCGCGTGCGCCCGCGCGGACAACGGATGTTCGCTCACAACTTTCCGGTCTTCCTCAGGTAGGTGAGCAGGTCGTCGTATGTGCCGCCCTCGTTGGCGAACATCGCGACGTTGCGCGCGGTCGCGAACCACGCCTCGGTGGACGGGCGGATCGCCTTCGCCGCCGCCAGCAGATCACGAGTGTCGATCATCCGGACCGAACCGGTGCGCACGGAGTCCAACAGCGCGGCCTCGGCGGCGCTTTCGCACACGTGCGCCAGATCCGCGCCGGAGAACCCGTCGGTGATCCGGACCAGTTTGCCCAGGTCGATCGAGGCGATGGGCCGCTCGCGCAGGTGGTAGCGCAGGATCGTCTCGCGGGCCGGACGGTCCGGCGGCAACACGAGCAGGGTGCGGTCCAGTCGGCCCGGGCGGCGCAGCGCCAGATCCACGTCCCAGGGCACGTTGGTCGCGGCGAGCACGAACACGCCCTCGTTGTCGTCGCCGACCCCGTCCAACTCGGTGAGCAGTTGATTGACGGTGGTACGCATCCCGCCGTGCGCGGTACGGCTGCGCTTGGCGCCGAGTGCGTCCAACTCGTCGAGGAAGACCACGCACGGCGCCCGGCGGCGGGCGGTGGCGAACACCTCGTGCATGTTGCGCTCGGAGTTGCCCAGCCACATGTCCAGCACGTCGTTGACGGACACCGAGACGAAGTCGGCGCCGAGTTCGCCGGCCACGGCGCGGGCGATGAAGGTCTTCCCGCAGCCGGGCGGCCCGTACAGCAGCAGCCCCCCGCGCAGGCTCTTCCCGTACAGCCTGCGCAACTCGGGATTGCGCATCGGGGCCAGGAACGCGGCCTCCAGCCGATCCTTGACCTCCTGCATCCCGCCGACGTCGGCAAGGCGCAGCGACCCCGGCGTCTGCACGTCCCACGCGCCCGCCGCGCCCGGATCGCCGCCGTCGGCCGCCACGGGCGCTTCGGGCCCGTCGCGGCCCTCGTCCGATCGTGCGACGAACCGGGGTGGCAGCACCCCCTCCACCTCGTGCTCGGCCGCGGCCCAGTCGAACCCGCCCGCCCGGGGGCCCGGTTCGGCGACCGGCGGCGACGCGGGGGCGGCCATCGCCCGAGCCATCAGTGCCCGCGCCTGCGGATCGCCCGGCGCCCGCCCGAGGACGGCGGCCACCTCCGCGACGGCGGCGTCCGGGTTGCCGGCCTCGATCAACAACTGCGCGAGGTGCAGGCGCAGCGGCAGTTCGTGCGGCGCCGCCTCGACGGCCGTGCGCAGACTGCGGATCAGCGGAGAGTCCGCCGCCGCCGATGGTTCCGGGGAGTGGGGACGCTCTTCGGGCATGGGCGCAAGATTACGATCACCCGGCGCCCTCCCCGCCGGCGGGTACCGGCGGGGAGCCCGGGGGGACCGGCCCGGGGCCATGCCGCCTTCCGCGCGGTGATGCGGGCATGGCACTCGGCGATCTCGTCGCTCGTCGCGAGCCACCCCCGGGTGGTCGGCGACGTACGCCGGCGCCCGGTCCGGGTACTTGTGCCGGAACGCCCGACCGCTGACGAACGGGTGCTGCGTCGCCTCGCGGTACACCGGGACGGCCGCACGTTGGAGGCGACCGAGCCGGTCGGCACCGGGCGGGGGCGCGGCCGGACGAGGTCCCCCGTCCGCTGACGCGTGCCCGGTGCGCGATCGGCCCGGGTGCGGCCGGGCCGGCGACGCGGGTTCACCCGCGCGGCCCCATGGTCGGGGCCGGGTTCTTCGGCTGTCGGGTGGGCGTGGCGGCGCGCCGGGCCGGTTCCCGGGCATGCGCGAAGTGTTGCCGGCGGTTTTCCTGGTGAAGGCGACGGATCATTTCGGATGGAGCGAACATGCGCAGGACGACAACGGCCGCGAACACGCCGAGTGCCGGCGGGCCGGCCCCGGGCCGCAGACGGCCGGTGCGGCACGGTGCCGAGCCGGACCACGGACTCGACGACATCGGCGAAGGCCGACGGCGGCGTGAGATGTTCTGCCCACGATGCATGGGCGTGACCGAACGCTGCACCCACGCGATCGGCGAACTCTCGGGCGTGGCACCGGACTTGCCGTTCGCGGGTCGACGCTCCGCCCGGCGTGGCGGGCCGCCGCGGGGATGACCGGACCGGGCGATCACGGCCCGATGAGGATTCGCGTCGACGCCGTCGGCCTTCCCGGGCCGAGTTGTCCGCCCGGGAAGGCCGAGCCCGAATACCGCAACGTGCACGTCGCCGTGCGGCGGCGCGGCCGACCCGGCTCACCCGGACGGCGGATAACGCGGAGGATCAGCGTTTGACCGCGACGAAACCCCACTGATCGACCGGTTCGGTGGTGAGCGGCTCGTCGGGGCGCCACAGGCTGATCGAACCGAAGCCCGGTTCGAGCAGTTCCAGGCCGTCGGCGAAGGAGCGCAGCACCTCGGCGGGACGCGAGACGTACGGGAGGGCGCCGCCCTCGGCGTACTCGTCCGACGCGGCGCGGGTCAGCGGCGTTTCGATGGTGTCGCACAGGACCAGGTGGCTGCCTGCGGGGAACGCGTCCAGGTAACCGCGCAACAGGGCGGCGGCCCGGGCGTCGTCGGTGACGTGGCCCAGGGTGGAGAGCAGCATCAGCGCGACCGGTTGATCCAGGTCGAGCGTCCGGGCGGCCTCGCGCAACACGGTCTCGGTGTCGGTGAGGTCGGCCGGCACGTACGCGGTGGCCCCCTCGGGTCGACCGCCCAACAGCGCGCGGGCGTGGGCGAGCACGATCGGGTCGTTGTCCACGTAGACGATGCGTGCCTGCGGAGCGACCTGCTGGGCCACCTCGTGGGTGGCGTCCGCGGTGGGCAACCCCGTGCCCAGGTCCAGGAATTGCCGGATTCCGGCGGTCCCCGCCAGATGGCGCACGGCGCGCGCCTGGAAGCGCCGGGAGGCGCGGGCGATGTCGACGATCTGCGGGAACGATTCCTGTATCTGCCCACCCAGGGCCCGGTCGATCGGGTAGTTGTCCTTGCCGCCGAGCCAGAAGTTCCACATCCGCGCCGAGTGCGGCGTGGTCGTGTCGATCACGAACTCCGGTTCGCCGGACCCCTTCGACCCGCCCGGGCCGGTCGATTCGCTCGGCTCGATCGGCGCAGGCGTGGGCCGGTTCGCGTCCATGTCACTCTCATCCCGTCGCGTCACACGATTCTCACAGAAACATGTGCTGTGCATCCTCGCACCACCCGCCACACGCGACACGATCGGGCACCGCGAGCCGGCTCGGACGGCCGGGAGCGGCGCGAACTCGCCGCGGTGGAGCATGAGCGCGGCAGCGGCGGGGATCTCCGGTTCCCCGTCGGCACGTCGGCGGAACGCGAGATCGAGCGCGATCGGCCCGGAGGGTGGTCGCGAGCCGGGCGCGTCGACGGGACGGCGGTGTCCGCAAGGCTGATTGCCACAACCGTCGGGGAGTGGCCACACAGCCGTCCCGGCGACGGTTCCGCGCTACGGCTCGGACGGGTCGGGCGGGTCGGGTGGCGCCGCGTCGTCGGGGTGCGGGTAGTGACAGGTCGCGGAACAGCGGCAGCGGGGTTCTTCGGGGAAGGCGAGCATCGACGGGGGAGTCCCGTGGTGGACCCGGGAGCCCCGGATCAGCCGAGTGCCGTGCGGGTCGACCCGGTACACGGTCACGGTCAGTCGGGAATCCCGGGTCGCCGGCGGGGCATCGACATCGGGACGGATGGTGTCGGACATGAATCCTCCTTCTCCGACCGGAAAGGCCGTTCCAGAGGTATCACGGGCGCGGGCGGCGAGTCGGCCGGCCGACCGCCGATCACTCGAACGGCGGTGTCGCCCGGGCGCCGCCCACCTCGCGTTTCGCCGGACCCGCAGGGGGTGAACCGCTGCGCGGGGGCTCGGCGATGGAGGCCGCTCAGGGCCGGCACCTGCGGGTTCGCGGTCGGCGGCGGCGTCCCGGCCGACCCGGATCGGTCGCGCTGTGCCAATCGGGTCGAGTTCGGCGACGTCGGGCGCGGCCGTGCCGATTTCAGTAGGTGAGGTGGGCGACCACGGGTGCGTGGTCGGAGCCGGGCTTGTCCCGGCGTTCGCCGGGGTGGTCGGTGACGGAGGGCAGCGGTCGGCCGGTTCCGGTGCCGACGCTGTCGACGCGCGCCAGGAGCGCGTGGCTGACCAGGAGGTGGTCGATGAGCTCGCCCTGGCCCTCGAAGACGCGGGAGAAGCGCTGGTCTTCGGGGATCAGCGGGGCCAGGTTCCACAGTCGGGATGCGTCGCCTTGGTCCGGGTGGTCGAAGCCGCCGGTGCCGATCTGCGATCCGGGCGGGCCGAGGAGGATCTGGGTGGTGGCGGCCTGCGGTTGGTCGTTGAGGTCACCCATCAGGACGACGTCGTGCGTGCGGCCGTCGTCGGCGAGCAGTCGATCGGCGAGGGCGCGCATCGTGACGGCCTCGGCGCCGCGACGCCACAACGCGTAGGCGGCGTAACGGGCGCGCTCTCCCTCGTTGCGCGGCGCGTGCCGTTCGCCGGGATAGGTGAGCAGCTTGGACTTCAGGTGGCAGACGGCGGCGGTGAGGGTGTGGCCGGGTACCGGTTCGAGGGTGACGGCGAGGCCGCCGCGCCCCATGACGCTGATCGGCACGCCGGTGTCCTGGCTCTGGAGGGGTTCGAACTGGGCCGGGAACGCGGTGACGTCGGCGATGGTGGTGAGCGGCTTGCGCGCGAGGAAGCCGACCCGGATGCCGCGCACGTCCGGGTGGGCGGACAGCGCGGTGTGCCACTGGCCGTCGAGCAACGCCACCAGGTCGGCGAGGGCGTCGGGATTGCCGACCTCCTGGACGCCGAGCAGATCGGGCTCCAGTTCGGTGATCGTCGCGGCCAACGCGGCCAACTTCACCCGGTAGGCGGGATCGTCCTTGGGTCCGCCCGGCTCGCCGGGGCGAAAGAGGTTCTCCAGATTCCACGTGCCGATGGTCACCCTCACGAGCTGCTCCTGACGATGTCTGGGAGTGGACCCGTCCAGTGTTTCGGCCCATACCGCATGTGCGTAAGCGCGCGGCGGCATTCGGCCTAAGCCTCGGGGACGTCCGCACCCGTCGGCGCGGTCGGGGACGGGTGGGCGGTGGCCTCGGATGCGGGCCGGGGCAACAGGCCCACCGCCCGGCCGCGTTGCGGGCATCCGCCCGGTCCGGACATCCCCGCCGCGACCCACTGCGTGCGCGCTCCGGAGCGCAGCCGGTGGATCGCGCGCCGCCGGACGCACGCGGGGTGGGGTGTGTCGTGGCCGCCCGCAAGGTGTGGGGGGGCACGACACCCAGGGGGGCGGCCCCGGCGGGGGCCAGGGCCGGCCGCCCCGGCCCGGGCGCGTA
>NZ_JBHZAV010000149.1:0-6433 GCF_042754445.1 Embleya sp. NPDC059213 | reverse complement strand
CCCGCCCCGCGCCGGCCCGCGCCCCGGGGGTGCCGCGGGCCCCGGGGGCCGGGGGGGGGGGGGTGGGGTTCGGCCGCGCCGACGTGTGGGGGGCGGCCACCCCACCGAGGGCGGCGCCACGGCCGGGGGCCATGGCCGGCCGCCCGGTCCGGGCCGGCTACTTCACCCACAGTTCGTAGTTCTCGAACTGGCCGCCGCCCGTGCACTGGTAGGCGGACCAGCGGTGGGCGTTGATGCCCTGGTTGCCGGTGTCGTTGCAGGCGCTGGCCCAGTAGTAGTCGGTGATGTAGGTGTAGCCCGGGCTGGCCGGCGGGTGGCACGGATGCGTGCAGGCGACCGTCGCCGGAGCCGCCTGGGCGGGCGCCGCGCCCAGCACGGTGCCGGCCAGGACGGCGCTGCCGGTGGCAAGACCGAGGACGAAGTTGCGGAGGCGCATGATGGAGTCCCTTCGGTGTGCGAAATGCGGACATCCCGTACACGTTCGGTGACGACCTTCGGTATGACACGGATTGTGTGACCTGGGTCACACTCCGTGCCTTCCGGTGCCGGTGCTCCGCCCTCGACCGCGCCCCCGGTCCCGCCCTCGGGTGTCGGTGAGACGGGACTGCGGCGGCGATCCATGCCGAGAGAGCCGATCTATCTTCCGGCGGTATGGCCGCTATCGGCGCATTTCCCGGAGGGCACCCTTGTCACGGGCGCCAGAACCAGGAATATTGATCCTACCTTTCCCGGCTGCTCCGTCCCTGCCCAAGGATTCGCATGTCTGCATCGACCCCCGGTCACGACGATCCCGTTCGCCCGCTCCCCGGTTGGTTCGACGATGCCAAGCTCGGCGTGATGATCACGTGGGGGTTGTACTCGGTGCCGGCGTGGGCGCCGCTGGACGATCGGCTGGTCCGGTTGCTCGCCGAGCACGGCGAGGGGGCGGACCGGGATCGCTCCTACCACGCCGAGGCGGACGCGGACGGGTTCGATCCGATCGTGACCACGAGCTACAGCGAGTGGTACCAGAACTCGGTGTCCGTGCCGGGCAGTCCCACCTGGCACCACCACCGGGAGACCTACGGCGACCGGACCTACGCCGACTTCCGCGACGACTTCGCCGCGGCCGTCGAGCAGTGGTCGCCCGAGCCGTGGGCGCAGTTGTGTGCGGCGGCCGGCGCCCGATACGTCGTCCCGCTCGCCAAGCACCACGACGGTTTCCTGATGTGGCCCAGCCGCACCCCCAACCCGCACCGACCCGACTGGGCCCTGGAGCGGGACGTGCTCGGCGAGTTCCGGGACGCCGCCGAGGCCCGCGGGATGCGCTTCGGGATCTACTACTCCGGCGGCATCGACTGGACCTTCGCCAACCTGCCGATCCTGCGCGCCGACGACGTGGCCCGCGCCGTACCGGACTCGCCGGAGTACGCCGGCTACGCCGACGCGCACTGGCGCGAACTGATCGAGCGCTACCGGCCGGCCGTGTTGTGGAACGACATCGGCTATCCGTCGGCCGCCGAGCCGGAGAAGCTCTTCGCGCACTACCGCGAGGCCGTCCCGGACGGCGTGGTCAACGAGCGCTTCTACGCGGGCACCCCCGACTTCCTGACGCCCGAGTACGCGACCCGCGCCACGTCGGGCGGCGGCAAGTGGGAGACCGTGCGCGGCGTCGGACTGTCCTTCGGCTACAACCGCCAGGAGGACGCGTCGTGGACCACGTCGGGGCCGGACCTGGTCGAACTGTTGATGGACGTGGTGAGCAAGGGCGGAAACCTGCTCCTGGGCATCGGTCCGGACGCGACCGGTCGAATCTCGCCGGAACAGGACGCGGCGCTGCGCGAGTTGGGGGCCTGGCTCGCGGTCAACGGTGACGCGGTGTACGGGAGCCGCTCCTGGCGGGTGGCGGAAGATCGGACGGCTGAGGGTCTGCGGGTGCGCTACACCGAGCGGGACGGCGACCTGTACGCGACCTTCCTGGACCGCCCGAGTGCCGGTGTCTCGGCGCCCCCGCGGCTTGCCGGCGCCACGCACGCCGAGTGTGTGTGGCTCGGTGGGGACGGCACCGTGGGCACCGTGACGGGCCTGGCAGGCTTGCCGGTGCCGCCCGTTCGGCCCGGCGTGCCGGAGCCGACGGTGCTCCGGATCAGCCCGGCGCCCGACCCGCGGTGACCGCGGTCGGAACGGACGAGCGGACCGGCCGGCGGGCGGCGACCCGACCGGCCTGTCTTCTTGTTGGCCGGCCCGTCATACTGGAAGTCATCGGACCTCTGGAAGGATCATCGGCATGGCTGTGACGGACGAGGCCATCGACAGGATCAAGGAGATGATCGTCTCCGGGGAGCTTCGGCCCGGCGACAAGCTTCCCAAAGAGGCGGATCTGGCCACCAAGCTGGGACTTTCGCGCAATTCGCTGCGCGAGGCGGTCAAGGCGTTGTCGCTGATCCAGATCCTGGACGTCCGGCAGGGCGACGGCACCTACGTGACGAGTCTGGAGCCGGGTCTGCTGATGGGCGCGATCGCCTTCGTCGTGGACTTCCACCACGACAAGAGCGTGCTCGACTTCCTCCAGGTGCGACGCATCCTGGAGCCGGCCGCCACCGCGCTGGCCGCGGCCCGGATCGACGCGGCCGGGATCGCCGAGCTGCGCGGCCTCGCGCAGGTCGACGAGCCGCAACCGACGCCCGAGCAGCTCATCGAGCAGGATCTGCGCTTCCATCAGGCGATCGCGGGCTTCAGCGGCAATCTCGTGCTGTGTTCGCTGCTGGACTCGCTCTCCAGTCCCACGATGCGCGCCCGGGTCTGGCGCGGTCTGACCCAGAGCGACTCGTGGGAGCGCACAGTGCGCGAGCACCAGGCGATCGTGGACGCGCTGGAGAGCGGCGACGCGGAGGCCGCGCGGTCGTGGTCGACGGCGCACATCGCGGGTGTCGAGCAGTGGCTGCGCAAGGTGGCCTGACCCGCCGTCGGTCGGGCCGGCCCTCCCGTGCGTCGGACCCCGACCCGGGTGCGCCGGCCGGACCGCCGGACGGGTCAGGCGTCGGCGAAGGTCTGTCGCTGGACGCCGAGCCCGGTGATGGCCAGCTCGACGGTGTCGCCGGCGCGCAGGTACGGCTTGGGATCGGGCTGCCCGAGGGCGACGCCGGCGGGGGTGCCGGTGTTGATCACGTCGCCCGGATACAGCGTCATGAACTGCGACAGGTACGAGACCAGGAACGCCACCGGGAAGATCATCTCGGCCGTGTTGCCGTCCTGGCGGAGCGTGCCGTTGACGCTGAGGGTCAGCGCGAGCGCCTGCGGGTCGGGCACCTCGTCGGCGGTGACCAGCCACGGGCCGAGCGGGTTGAAGGTCGCGCAGTTCTTGCCCTTGTCCCACTGGCCGCCTCGGTGCAACTGGAAGTCGCGCTCGGAGACGTCGTGGCTGATCGTGTACCCGGCCACGTGGTCCAACGGGTTCTGATCGGCGGTCAGATATGCGGCGGTGCGGCCGATCACGATCGCGAGTTCGACCTCCCAGTCGGTGGCCAGCGACGCGCGCGGCACCAGGACCGTGTCGTCGGGGCCGACCACGGTGTCCGGGGCCTTCATGAACACGATCGGCTCGGCGGGTATCGCGGCGTCGGTCTCGCGCGCGTGGTCGTGGTAGTTCAGCCCCACGCACACGATCTTCCCGGGTCGGGCCAGCGGCGGGCCGTAGCGCAGCCCGGTCGCGTCCAGGAGTGGCAGGGTCGCCGGGTCGGGCAGCACGGACAGGTCCGCGAGCAGCGCGGCGTCGATGTCCTCGACCACGCCGGACAGGTCGCGCGGGATCCCGTCGGCATCCAGGACGGCCGGGCGTTCCCGACCGGGCTCGCCTATACGGACCAGCTTCACAACGGTCTCCTCGGGTGATCGGGTCTTGCGTACATCGAATCAGTCATCCGATGTATAGGCCATAATGGAGGGCCGAAACAAGTCGATTGTGCTGACTTCGATCACTGACTGGGATATTGGTCGGACGAATGCTGGACGTATGCGGGGCGGTCACGGTATACATCGGATGTCTGGGGTGCCAGGGCCCCGCCCATCCCGGACATCCCGCCACCGGGAACCCACCCCGTTCGCGGCGGCCGGGCCGCACGGCCGACAACCGAGGAGCCACACGTGACCCCGCAGCATCCGAACGGCGTGAGCCGGCCCGCCCGACCCGAACGGCCCACGACCCCGGCCGCCGTCGTCACCGAACTGGTGACCACGGACATCCGTTTCCCGACCTCCCGGGAACTCGACGGCTCCGACGCGATGAACCCGGACCCGGACTACTCGGCCGCCTACGTCGTGCTGCGCACCGACGACGCCGACGGGCACGAGGGACACGGCTTCGCGTTCACCATCGGGCGCGGCAACGATGTGCAGGTCGCCGCGATCGACGCGCTGCGCGCGCACGTGGTCGGCCGGCCGCTGGACGAACTGCT
Organism: Embleya sp. NPDC059213; assembly: GCF_042754445.1. Classification (NCBI taxonomy): domain Bacteria; kingdom Bacillati; phylum Actinomycetota; class Actinomycetes; order Kitasatosporales; family Streptomycetaceae; genus Embleya; species Embleya sp. NPDC059213. Next base: position 2,000 of record NZ_JBHZAV010000149.1, on the reverse strand, counting down.
GGACGACCTGGGCGCGTTCTCCCGATCCCTGGTCGGCGACAGCCAGTTCCGCTGGCTGGGCCCGGAGAAGGGCATCATGCACATGGCCATCGCCGCGGTGGTCAACGCCGCGTGGGATCTGCGGGCCAAACGCGCCGGCAAGCCGCTGTGGCGACTGCTCGCCGAGCTGACGCCGGAGGAGATCGTCGACCTGGTCGACTTCCGCTACCTCGGCGACGCGCTCACCCGCGAGGACGCGCTGGCGATTCTGCGCCGCGCCGAGCCGGGGCGGGCCGAGCGGGCCGAGACGCTGTGCGACGGCGGGTATCCCGCGTACACGACCTCGCCCGGGTGGCTGGGCTACGACGACGAAAAGCTCGCCCGGTTGTGCCGCGAGGCGGTCGCCGAGGGCTTCACCCAGATCAAGCTCAAGGTCGGCGCCGACCGGGCCGACGACGTCCGGCGCTGTCGGATCGCCCGGGAGAGCGTCGGCCCCGACATCCGGATCGCGGTGGACGCCAACCAGCGCTGGGACGTGCCCGAGGCGATCGGATGGATGCGCTCGCTGGCCCCGTTCGACCCGCACTGGATCGAGGAACCCACCAGCCCGGACGAGGTGTTGGGGCACGCGGCGATCCGCCGGGGGATCAGCCCGATCAAGGTCGCCACCGGCGAGCACGTGCAGAACCGGATCGTTTTCAAGCAGTTGCTCCAGGCCGAGGCGATCGACTTCGTCCAGATCGACGCGTGCCGGGTCGGCGGCGTCAACGAGAACATCGCGATCCTGCTGCTGGCCGCCAAGTTCGGTGTCCCGGTGTGCCCGCACGCCGGCGGCGTGGGCCTGTGCGAACTGGTCCAGCACCTGTCCATGTTCGACTACGTCGCGGTCAGCGGCCGGATCGAGGACCGGGTGATCGAGTACGTCGACCACCTGCACGAGCACTTCCTCGACCCGGTCGTGATCACCGACGGGAACTACCGGGCGCCGTCCGCGCCCGGCTTCTCGTCCACCATGCATCCCGCCTCGATCGCCCGATTCCGCTACCCGGACGGCGAGTTCTGGGTGGCCGATCGCGCCGCACAGGCGCCCGTCGTGGAGGTCTCCGCATGAGCATCCCGTCCGCAACCCGCACGCCGGCCGCGGGAGACTTCGCCGGCCTTCGTGCCCTGGTCACCGGCGGCGCGTCCGGCATCGGGCTGGCCACCGCCCGGATGTTGACCGCCCGGGGCGCGACCGTGGCCGTGCTCGACCGGGACCCGGCCGCCCTGGCCGGCGACCCCGAACTGATCTCGTTCACCGCGGACGTCACCGACGACGCCTCGGTCGGCGCGGCCGTGCGCGACGCGGTCGCGCGGCTCGGCGGCCTGGACATCCTGGTCAACAACGCCGGGATAGGCGCGGCCGGCACGGTGGCCGACAACGCGGACGCCGAGTGGCATCGGGTGTTGGACGTCAACGTGGTCGGCCTGGTCCGCGTCACCCGCGCCGCGCTGCCGCACCTGCGCGCGTCGGCGCACGCGGCGATCGTCAACACCTGCTCGATAGCCGCGACCGCGGGCCTGCCGCAACGCGCGCTCTACTCCGCCTCCAAGGGCGCGGTGCTCGCGCTGACCCTGGCGATGGCGGCCGACCACGTCCGCGAGGGCATCCGGGTGAACTGCGTCAACCCCGGTACCGCCGACACCCCGTGGGTCGGCCGGCTGTTGGATGCCGCCGACGACCCCGCGCGCGAGCGGGCGGCCCTGGACGCCCGCCAGCCGATGGGACGGCTCGTCGCCGCCGACGAGGTCGCCTTCGCGATCTGCTCGCTGGCGAGCCCGCTGGCCGCCTCCACCACCGGCGCCTCGCTCGCGGTCGACGGCGGCATGCAGGGTCTGCGGCTGCGGCCGGAATAACCCGATCGGGACCGGATCCTGGAGTCGAGGGCGGCGCACGCATCGTGCGCCCCCAACAACACCAGGTACTTGTAAAACAATCCAAAAGGACGCACGTTGGAGGAGACCAACCACATAGTAACAAC
>NZ_JBHZAV010000148.1:0-22374 GCF_042754445.1 Embleya sp. NPDC059213 | reverse complement strand
CCGGGCGCCCCCCCGCGGGGCGGCGGCCCCGTAACAGGGGGGGGGGGTGCGGGGCCCGCGGCACATACGACGGTGGGCGTTCAGCCCATCATCGCACCGGCCATGTTCGCGGCACCGGCGAGCAGGTCGCCGCCCGCCTCGGCGCAGTCGTCGCCGGGCGCGGCGTGCGGCGGCGGCGGGAGCTCCCGCGCGCAGTCGTCGGCCGGGGCGGCGTGGTGCGGCGACGCGGGGTGACCCTCGTGCCCGGAGGGCATCGGGGTGGCGTGCTCGATGTCGTCCGCGTTGATACAGGTGTTGCCGAACGTGGGGTTCAGCACCGCGATGATGTCGACGGTGTTGCCACACACGTTGATCGGGATGTTCACCGGCACCTGGATGTTGTTGCCGGAGATGACGCCGGGCGAGTCCACGGCGGCGCCGTCCGCATCGGCCGACGCGAACGCCTGCCCCCCCATCGCAACCGAACCGCCGAGAATGGCGGCGGTGACGACCGCACCCTTGGTGAGCTTGTTCACTGGTAGTTATTCCCATCGATCGATAGACGGTGGAACCGGAGTTCCGGGCCGTCCAACGCACCTGGGCGCACACCGGTGACGGGGGGCGTGCGAACTTCCCCCGTAAGTAGCAACCCGCGCGTACGCGGACGTCGGACGGCGCTATCGACGGGGGAATCGGGGCACTGCACGCGAATGGCTCAACGAGCCGGGCACCGATTGATCACGCGCGCGCGATCGCCTCGTGGTGGTGAATCACTTCGGCGACCAGGAAGTTGAGGAACTTCTCCGCGAAGTCGGGGTCGAGTTTGGCGCTCTCCGCCAGCGCGCGCAGCCGGCGGATCTGTACCGCCTCGCGGGCCGGATCGGCCGGCGGCAGCTTGTGCTCGGCCTTGAGTACGCCGACCCGCTTGGTGCATTTGAACCGCTCGGCCAGCAAATGGATCAGCGCGGCGTCGATATTGTCGATGCTGTCCCGCAGGTCGAGCAGTTCGGCGGGCGTGCCGGGCGCCTCGCCCGCCGTTTCGTCAGTGGTTCCGTTGGCCATAACGGGTGACCCTACCCGGCGACGTCGCGCGAGCGGACGGACGGCGTTCACCGGCCCCGGACAAGGCCCGCGACGCACTCGTCACCACCGCTCTTTCGAGTAATCACGACAAATATCACCACCTGTCATCTCTCGTTCTGCCAGGTGTCACATCGCCACCTGCGGGGGACCCTTTGAGTACGGTCCGCGCCGTCGGCTGTCCCTGTCGCGGCGCACCGACCGTTCGGCGGTGCTCAAGGGGATGCGGCCGGGGCTGCAGTAGGGGGCGAACGACATGATGGAGGAAGTGCGTCTGACGCCGAGCGAGCGGCGGATGCTGGAGGAGATCGAGTACGAACTGCGCAAGGACCAGGAATTGGACCTCGCGCTGCGTACGATGCGTCCTTCCCGCAACCGCCGGCGGACCGCCACCCGCGGCCGGGTCGTTCCGGGTGCGGGCTCGATGCCGGCCTCGAAGCGGGCCCGGCGCCGGATGCGTCGGCCGACGCTCTCCGGCACCTGGCACGTGCTGCTGCTGGTGGTGCTGTTCGCGGCGGTGTTCGCGGCGCTGGCCACCACGTCCGGCGTCTACCTGGTGGTGATCGCGTTCGCGCTGATCATCATGGGCTGCACCACCACGCTGGTCTGGCTGTGCGTGAGCTTCCTGTTGCGGCGCGGCGACAAGACCTGATCGCCCACCACGATCGACCCGGCACCCGTCAGCGGGCCCGGTGGTTGCGGCTGCCGGTCGCCCGGCTGAGCCCACGCCCGCGCGCCGCGACCATCAGCGTGCCCGCCGGGGCGGCGACGCCGAGCATCAGGGCCGCGTCCAGCGCGTCCAGGCCGCCCTTGCCGATCGAGTAGAACACCAGCGCCAGCGACGCGAACATGCACATCAGCACCGCGGCGGTCATCCGCTCCGCGCGCCGTCCTCGAGTGAGCAGCCACAGGCAGCCGACCAGGCCGACGCACAGCGTGACCAGTGCGGCGATCGCGGTGGTGGTCATCGCGCCTCCTCCTCGTGCTGCCTGCGACCCCCACGGGCCCCGTCCGATCGATCTACCCGAGGTGATCGCGTCGATGCGCGATCCCACCGGAATCGAATCCTAACCGCCAGTTACCCCCCTGGGGTATATCATTCGCACATGACACTTCCCACGCCCCCGTGCGGCGGCATCGTCCGGCTGGATCTGCTCAAGCGCGTGGGCGCGGCGACCGCCCGGGTGACCCTCGTGGTCGAGCGCTGCCGCCGCGCCTGCCCCCGCCAGCCCGGGTGATCGTCGCCACTCGCGCCCGGCAACCGTTCGACGTCGATCGGCGGGCGGGCCGCGCTCGCGGTGTCAGCTCCGGTCGGGCGTGAAGAACGGCAGCACCCGTTCCTCGCCCGTCGGCCGCAGGTCCACCCGCACCCGCATGCCCGAGTGGATCTCGGTCGGTTCCACCTCGACCAGGTTGGTGAGCATGCGATAGCCCTCGTCCAGGTCCACGATCGCCACCGCGTACGGGTTGCCGGGTTCGCGCGCGGCGGGCCGACGCACCACGGTCCAGCTGTACACGCTGCCGCGCCCGGCACTGGTGGCCCACTGCAACGCACGCGACGAGCAACCCCGGCACATCTCGGTGGGGGCGAAGTTCGCCGTCTCGCACGCGCCGCAGCGCTGATAGCGCAACTCCCCCTGTTCCGGGGGCACCCGCACCGACGCGGCGGGGGTCACGGGTACACCGATCTGCGGTCCCAACACGGGTGTCACGGCCTTTCCGTTCGGTCGTACTTCGTCTCGCCCGTCGATGTTCGAAACGAGCGTTCGGCTGCATGCTCGCGCACCAAGCGCGTGGTTGCCGAATCGGTCGCACACGCGTTCCCGTCGGCGAAAACGGCACCCCCCGAGGGGAGGACGTCGACAGGACTTCTCGGCCAAGTCGGGGACAGGGCTTGCGTGATTGGCGCAGGATGGGTAGCGCAAGTGATCCGCCACGGCGCGTAATCGTTCCGCGCGGGCTCGGGGTGGGGACGCACGGCAGAGAGGTTGCGCGATGAGGGCACCACGCATGGCACCGCGCCCGGGTGACCTGGGGCGCGAGCACACACCCGAACCCGCCTCCAGGACGGAGCCCATGCCTCTCGTCGAGCGCGAATTCATCCAAGGCGAGCTCCGCGAACACCTGTTCGCGGTCCGCGACACCGGCGAGGGCCGGGTCGCGATCGTCAAGGGCGAGGCCGGCATGGGCAAGTCCGCCGTGCTGGACTGGATCAAGCGCACCGCCGTGTCCGAGGGCTTCGCCTCACTCGATGTGACCGGGTACGACCTGGAGAAGGTCCGGGTCTACGGTCTGGTGAAGCGACTGTTCAACGATTTGTACAGGCTGGACGAGCCGGGGCGGAAGGAGCGACTGGGCGAGTGGTTCGGGATCCTCGCGCCGATCTTCGGCATGGTCCCGCGCCAGCCCAAGGAGTCCCCGGACACCGAGACCGTGCGCAACGCCCTCGACGCGGTCATGCACGGCTACCTGTCGCCGGACCGCACCCCGCTGATCATCCTGGTCGACGACGCGCACTGGGCCGACCGGCCCTCGATGGAGTGGCTCGCCCGATTCGGCCTCCAGGCGCGCGAGTTCCCGGTGCTGATCGTGGTCTCGTACCGCCCCGAGGAATACAGCGACCTGCTCGCCGACTCGCTCCGGGCGTTGAACGACGTCGCGGTCACCAGGGTCGCTCGACTCACCGCGTTGAGCATCGAAGGCGCCGCGACGGTGATTCGGCACCGTTTCCCGAACCAACCGGTGGACGGGGAGTTCATCGAGGGATGCCATCGCTTCTGTGGCGGGTTGCCCCAGACCCTGCGCGAACTCCTGCGCTATATCGAGGAGAACCGGATCGAGCCGTCCTCGGCCGCGTTGCCCCGACACGGCAAGGCGATGGAGGACCACGCGACATACGCGTATCACGAGGGGCAGTTCAAGGAGCGCTTCGCCCGACTCGGACCCGATTCCCGCCGGCTCGCCCAGATCGCCGCGATCCTGACGCCGCACCTGACCGTCGAACGGGCCTCGAAACTGTCCGGGATGAGCCCGGCGCAAATCGTCGACGCGGCGTGGGACCTGTATCGGCAGGAGATCCTCACCGACGTCACCGATTCGGGCTCGGCCTGGGGCTTCACCCACTCGCTGGTGCAACGCGCGGTCTACAGCCACTGCTTCGCCCCGAACGAGCGCTCCGCCCTGCACGCACGGGCGGCCCGGCTGTTGCGCGAGGACCAGTTCTCCGCGCAGACCGCCGCGACCCACGTGCTCCAGATCGTCGGCACCGAGGACCGCTGGGCCACGGGCATCGCGGTGGACGCCGCTCGCGAGTGTCTGGCGTCCGGTGTCCCCGAGGCGGGCGTGACCTACCTCCGGCACGCCCTGGACCACCTCGCGCCGAGCGACATGCGGGCCCGGCTGCACTACAACATCGGCCGCGCCTACTTCGTGAACAATCCCCGGGCCAGCCTCGAACCACTGCAACAGGCGCTGCGGGAGTCCGGCGAACCGGGCGTGGATCTGCTCCGCACCAACATCGTCGTCGAGTTGGGCCGCTCGCTCGCGTTCAGCGGTCAACTGCCCAAGAGCATCGAACTCCTGGAACAGGAGATCGACATCACCCCACTGGCCAAGCGCCAGCGCCTGTACGCCGACCTGTTCATGTGGGCCGCCTTCTGGGAGGACGACACCGGCTTCGCGTCGCGCGCCCACAACCTGCAACGGCTGACCGTGCGGCTGAACACCGAAGGCGCCGCCACGTCCCGGACGAACTGCTCGCTGTTCGCGCTGGTCGCCTGGTACGGCGTGCTCAGCGGACGCCGGCTGCAGACCACCACCAAGTTCGCCCGGGCCGCGCTCGGGCCGGTGCGGCCGAACAACGAACGTCAGGGGTTCAGTTGGGTCGAGGACGGTTGGGGCTTCGAGATCCCGATGGTGCTGACCCTGACCTTCATCTACTGCGACCTGTTCAAGGAGGCCCAGCAACTCCTGGAGAAGGGCATGGCCGAACTCCGGGACAACGGCCGCCAGCGTGCCCATCTGTCCTACGGCCACGCCTTCCGGGCGATGTTGTACTACCGGATGGGCCGGCTCAAGGAGGCTCGCGAACAGGCCGAGATCGGTCTGGAGATGGCGGAGCAACTCGGTGAGGGCACGCCGTCGCAGTGGTACGCGGCGGGTGTGCTGATCCAGACCCTGATCGCGCTGGGCGACATCGACGAGGCCGAGAACACCTCGCGCCGGATCGGCTTCGACGATCCGGCGAAGGTCGAACAGGCCACCCGCGTACTGCCGGTCCCCGCCATCGTGCTCGCCGAACTGCGGATCGCGCAGGGCAGGCACGACGAGGTGATCCAGCCGCTGACCGAGCTCGGCGAGCGGCTGCGCGCTCGTGGCATGGACAACCCCGCGTGGTGCCCGTGGGGCCTGTTGCTCGCCGAGGCGTTGAACGCGGAGGGGCCGCGGCAGAACCGGAAGCTGGCGCTGGAAGTGGCCAAACAGGCCGTCACCCGGGCCGACACGTTCTACGCCCCCGTGGCCGCCGGTCAGGCCAAGCGGGTGGCCGGGATCATCGAGGACAACGTGAACGCACAGCAGGCGTTGTGGGACGCGGCGGTGGCCCTGGAAGGCGTCGGCGCCAACTACGAATACGCCAAGGCACTGCTCGCCTACGGTGACCGGCTGCGCAAGGACGGCCACAAGCCGGACGCCATCGGCGAGTTGGAGCGGGCCCGGGACACCGCGATGGCCTGTGGCGCGATCCCGGTGCAGACCCGGGCCGCGGCGATGGTGGAGTCCCTGGTCGGTGCCATCGCGCTGCCGCCGGTCGATCACGGTCGTGCGGACGCGGACGACTGGGTGGACGAGTACAGCGGCGGATACAGCCCGTTCGGCATCCCGCATCAGGAGGCCCGCCCGGACACGGACGGCGATCGTTCCGAGACCTGGCCCTTCCGCGACGGCCCGACCCGCCGGCCCGAGGCGGAGTAGCCGCGATCGGTTCCGGGGCGCGGTCCCGGTACGGTAGCGGGGTGATCGACACTGCTGCTTCCTCCCCCGTTGGTGCCGTCGCCGCCGGTCTCGCGACGATCGCCGCCGACGGCACCGTCCTGGACACCTGGTACCCCGCACCCGAGCTGACCTCGGGCGACGTCGACGGCAAGGCCGAGACCGTGCGCCTGTCCGCCGACGAGGCGATCGAGGCGCTCGGCGCCGACGCCGCGGCCGGCCTGGGCACCGACCCGGTGCGCGGGGTCGAGGTCGTCGCCGTGCGTACCGTGATCGCGTCGCTGGCCGCCGGCCCGGTGGACACCCACGACGCGTACCTGCGACTGCACCTGCTCAGCCACCGCCTGGTCCGCCCGCACGGGCAGAGCCTGGAGGGGCTGTTCGGCCTGCTCCCCAACGTCGCGTGGACCAACCTGGGCGCGGTCCCGGTCGACGGCGTGGACGCCGCCCGGCTGCGGGCCCGGGCCGCGCGGGTGCCGTTCGAGGTGGCCGGTGTGGACAAGTTCCCCCGGATGACCGAGTTCGTGGTGCCCGGCGGCGTGCGGATCGCCGACACCACCCGGGTCCGCCTGGGCGCGCACCTGGCCCCCGGCACCACCGTGATGCACGAGGGCTTCTGCAACTTCAACGCGGGCACCCTGGGCGCGTCGATGGTCGAGGGCCGCATCAGCGCGGGCGTCGTGGTCGGCGACCACAGCGACATCGGCGGCGGCTCCTCGATCATGGGCACGCTCTCCGGCGGCGGCAAGGAAACCATCTCGGTCGGCGAACGCTGCCTGCTCGGCGCCAACGCCGGCATCGGCATCTCGCTCGGCGACGACTGCGTGGTCGAAGCCGGCTGCTACATCACCGCCGGCACCCGGGTCACCACCCCCGACGGCAAGGTGGTCAAGGCCGCCGAACTCTCCGGCCGCGACGGCCTCCTGTTCCGCCGCAACTCGGTCACCGGCACGATCGAGGCCATCGCCCGCACCAAGTCCTGGGGCGCCCTCAACGAGGAACTCCACAAGAACGACTGACCCCGCCCGGGGCCGCCCCACCTCCCGGGCGGCCCCACCGGGCCCACGCACTGCGCCGGCCCCGGCACACCCACGCGTGCGGCCTTGCGACCTCGGCGAGCGATGCGCGCGGCTCGGCCCTCACTCCTCGATCAGATCCCCCGCCTTCGCCCCCGTGGCCACGGCCCGAATGACCTTCCCCGTCGGCGTCCGCGGCAGCGGCTCGGTGCGCAGCTCCCAGTGCGCGGGCACCTTGAAGTGGGCCAGCCGTTCCGCGACATAGGCGCCGAGCGACTCGGCGGTGAGCCCCGCTCCCGCCGCCGGCACCACGATCGCCTTGACCTCCTCGCCCCACTCCGGATGGGGTACGCCGACCACCACCGACTCGGCCACCTCGGGGTGCGCGTCCAGGCAGTGTTCGATCTCGGCCGGGTAGACGTTCTCGCCGCCGCGCAGGATCAGGTCGCTGCGCCGGGTGGCCAGGTAGAACCGACCGCCTCGGGTGTATCCCAGGTCGCCGGTACGCAGCCGGCGATCCGCGGTGAGCGCCTTCGCGGTGGCCTCGTCGTTGCGCCAGTAGCCACGCATCACCAGCGGACTGCGGATCCACAACTCGCCCTCGACGCCCTCGGGCGCCTCGGTGCCGTCCTCGTGATGGACCGTCACCTCCACCGTCGGGACCGCCGCGCCGATCGCGCCCGGCTCGTCCTCCAGTTGCGCGGCACCGGCCGTGGTGGCCACGCCGCCCGACTCGGTCAGGCCGTACCCGACGCCGAGTGCGCCCTTCGCGTTCGGGAACACCTCCTGGAGCCGGCGCACCAGTTCGGGCGAGAAGGCCGCGCTGCCACCGCCCAGTCGGGTGATCGAGGACAGATCCCGGTTCGGCGTGTCCGGGTGGTTGGCGACGCGCCAGCCCAGCGTGGGCACCAACGCCCAGGAGGTGCAACGCTCGCGCTCGATCAGTTCGAGCAACCGCGGCACCTCGAACCGGCCGCTGTACAGGACCATGGTCTGACCGCCGGCCAGCGCGGCCACCGCACCCGCGAGCAGGCCCGAGACGTGGAAGAACGGGCTGTTCACCAGCCAGCGTCCGGGCGGCGCCTGGGCGAGCTTCTCGGCGGGTACGTGTGCGGTCGCCCGGGCGCCGAGCAGCGCCTGGAGGTTCTGCATCGCGACCACGTTGCGGTGGGTGAGCACGGCGCCCTTGGGCCGGCCGGTGGTGCCGGAGGTGTACAGGATCAGCACCGGGTCGTCCTCGTCGGCGGCGCCCGGCGGCAGTTCGGCGTCGGGCGCGTGGGCCGCCAGGGCGGCGCAGTCGGCCTCGATCTCCAGTACGGGCACACCCAGGCTGCGCGCCGCCGCCGAGGCCCCGCCGAGCCGCTCCAGCCGGCGCCGGTCGGCGACCACCAGCTTGGGCGCGCAGTCCTGTACGCCGTAACGGAGCTCGTCGGCGGCCCACCATCCGTTCATTCCGACGGTGATCGCGCCCAGCGCGGCGGTGGCCTGAAATACCGTCAGCCACTCGGGCCGGTTGGCCGCCACGATCGCGACCCGGTCCCCCGGGCCGATGCCGTGGCGCTCACGCAGCGCGAGTGCGGTCGAGGCGACGTCGCGCACGTGTTCGGCGAAGGTGATCCGGCGGTCCTCGTACACGAGGTATTCACGGTCGCCGAACCGACGGGCCCGTTCGACGAACGCGCTGATCGAACGGGGCCGGTCGGCCAGGACCAGCGACGGGACGCCGAGGACGTCCTCTTCCACGAGGGCGAACGGCCCGTCGGGGGCGGTCAGGGCTCGGAGGGTGGGGTCGGCGGGTGCGGCGGAGGTGGGAGCCATGGCCGGACCTTAGAACTGCTTGATCGAGTCATTCAAGTATGAGGGGGTGTGATCTGACACGTGTTCAGGTCCGACCCGAGCCCCGACCACCACCGGCCGAAGTCGTGGGCACAACGAACCCGCACGGCCCGAGGCGCCGGTGGCGTGGCGGTGTCGGTCGTGTCGCGGGTGGGCGCGGTGGTGCCGGTACCCGGTATGGGTAGGCTGTCGGTTCCGAGTCGACGGGTGGGGGTGGCGCGGTGGAGGTGGGTGGGGGCGGCGGGCCGCTCCGGGTCCGGCTCGCCGGGTCGTTCGGGCGGTTGTTGTTCTTGTTGTTGCTTCTGGTCGGCACCGTCGGGATGCACACCGTCGGGCATCCGCAATCGTCCGCGCCGGCTGCGATGGCCGGGCAGGGCGGGGCGACCGTCGGCGACGGGATGGGCGGACACGGGGACGCGGTCGGGTCCGGCTCCGAGCACGGTGGGGGTGCCGGGCACGGGGAGGGCTCCGGGTCCGGGTCCGCGTTGATCTGTGTCGCGGTGTTGTTCGGGGGGCTGGCGCTCGGGCTGGTCGGGCTGGTCCGGGGGCGGACGCGAAGGCTTGGCTCGGGGGCTTGGCGGGCGGTTGTCCGTGGGTTGTGGGGGCTGTTGCGGGCCGTGTCGGCGCCGCTTCGACCGCCGGATCCGGTGCGGCTTTCGGTGCTGCGTAGATAGGGCGATCCCGGTTGCGGGCCACGGCCCGTGACGCCACGTCAGCCCTGCCGGCCCGCGCGCTCCGGCGCCGGCCGGATCGTAGTCACGACCGGGAGACGAACCCCATGCAGTCGCACTTCCACGGGCGCCTTCGGCGCGCCCGCATCCTGGCCGCGCTCGCTCTCGCGGGCACGCTCGTGCTCGCCGCGTGTGGTGCGGACGAGGACGAGAACGAGGACCGAGGCAAGAAGGGCGGCGGCACGGCGCCGACCGCTGCGGCCACGGCGCCGGCCTCGCCCGGCACCGGCGCGGCGGTGTTCGCCGACGCCGATGTGATGTTCGCGCAGATGATGATCCCGCACCACGAACAGGCCGTGGAGATGGCCCGGCAGGCGCCGGCCAAGGCGGCCGACCCGGAGGTCAAGCGGCTGGCGGCGGCGATCGAGGCGGCGCAGGCGCCGGAGATCGCGTTGCTCAAGGGCTGGTTGACCGCGTGGGGCAAGCCGCTCGCGGCGCCGATGGGTCACGACATGAGCGGGATGATGTCGGCCGCCGAGATGGAGGCGTTCGGCAAGTCGTCGGGGGCCGACTTCGATCGGCGGTTCCTGGAGCTGATGATCGTGCACCACGAGGGCGCGATCAAGATGTCCGAGGACGAACTCGCCAAGGGCACCAACCCGGACGCGCGCGGGCTCGCCAAGGCGATCCGGGCCACCCAGGCCGACGAGGTGACCTTGATGAAGCGCCTGCTCGGCGGCCGGGGCGGCAGCGCCGCGCCGACCACCGGCGCCCCCGCGCACCACTGATGCGATCGGCCCCGCCCGGAGACCGGGCGGGGCCGACCGGGCGTGGCGTGGGCGTCAGTTGCGCGCCGCCATCATCGGCAGCAGGGCGTTGTCGACCAGGGATTCGATCTCGGCCCGGGACATCGGCACACCGGTGAGGGTGAAGCGCTGGCACAGGACCGAGGGGCCGGTGAGCACACATTCGGGGGCGAGCGCGCCGGTGCGGGCCTCGCCCCGGGCGATCGCGTCGCCGATCAGTTCGGTGAGGAGGCGTTGCCACGGGCCGATCACCCGCTGCTCCCACATCTCGCCGAGCTCGTGGTGTCGGCACATCTCGCCACTGAGCACCCGCATCCCCAGCCCGAGTGCGCCGTGCATGCCCTGCGCGATGGTCTCCAGGTAGACGATCAGGTCGGCGCGCAACTCGCCGGGCAGCGTCAGCGATCGCGGGTCCGGCAGCGCGGCGGAGAGCGCGTCGGCGACCATGCTCATCTTGTCCGGCCAGCGGCGATACAGCGCCGACTTGCCGGTCTCGGCTCGGGTCGCCACCCCTTCGAAGGTCACCGCGCCGTAGCCGCGCTCGCCGAGTTCGGCGAGCACCGCCTCGGTGATCGCTCGCTCCAGCGTGACGCCGCGCTTCCGGGGCCGTTGTCGGTAGTCGGTGACCAGCAGGGCTGTCTCGACTCGACCCGCGCGTACTCCTGTGCTCACTCTCGCCTCCGCGGCCATGGTACAGAAAACGTTTGCGTTCTCTACGGGAAAAGCCCTAGGTTCGCGTAGAGAACGCTCACGTCCACTAGTAATGCGAGGCAATCCATGACGACGGCACCTTCCGAGGTCGCCGGCTCGACCGGATCCCCAGCCGCCGAAGCGCCCCACGCGCGTCGCGGATTGGCCCTGGCCCTGCTCGCAGGGGCTCAGTTGATGATCGTGCTCGACGCGACCATCGTGAACATCGCACTGCCCGACATGGGCAAGGCGCTCCACATCAGCGAAACATCGCTCTCGTGGGTGATGAACGCCTACATGCTGACCTTCGGCGGCCTGTTGCTGCTCGGCGGTCGGCTCGGTGACCTCTTCGGCCGACGCCGCCTGCTGGCGCTCGGCCTGATCGTGTTCACCGCCGCGAGCCTGCTCGGCGGGTTCGCCACCAGCGAGGCGCTGTTGCTGGCCGCGCGAGCCCTGCAGGGCGTCGGTGGTGCGATGGTGGCCCCCGCGGTCCTGTCGTTGGTGACCACCACCTTCGAGGAAGGCCCGGAACGCAACAAGGCGTTCGGGGTCTACGCGGCGGTGTCGGGCATGGGTTCGGCGGTCGGCCTGCTCATGGGTGGCCTGCTCGTGGAGTACCTGTCCTGGCGTTGGGTGATGTTCGTCAACGTGCCGATCGGCATCGCGCTCGTGATGGCGCTGCCGCTGGCGATACCCGACGACGCCAAGACCGGCGAGAAGGCGATCTGGCGTGGCCGGTTGGACATCCCCGGCGCGCTGACCTCCACGCTCGGTGTGACCGCGCTGGTCTACGGCGTCATCCGCGCGGCGGAGAAGAGTTGGACCGACGGGCTGACGGTGGGTTCGCTGATCGTGTCGGCGGCGCTGCTCGCGGCCTTCATCGCGATCGAGCTGCGGGTGGAACGGCCGCTGATGCCGATGCGGTTGTTCCGCAACCGCAATCGCTCGGCCAGCTACGTGGTGATGGCGCTCGCCGCCGGCGGCATGATGGGCGCGTTCTTCTTCATCACGCTCTACATGCAGATCGTCGCGGGCTACTCGCCGATCAAGGCCGGCCTGGCCTATCTCCCGCTGTGCGCGGGCGTGATGATCTCGGCCCAGTTCACCAGCGTGATGTTGCCCAAGATCGGGCCGCGGGTGCTGCTGACGGCGGGGCCGGTGCTGGCCGGTCTGGGCCTGTTCTACCTGTCCCTGCTCAAGGTCGACTCGAACTACGTCGTGGGCCTGCTGCCCGCGATGCTGGTCTTCGGTCTGGGCATGGGCCTGATCTTCGTCGCGATCATGGCCACCGCGGTGGCCGGGATCGCCCCGGAGGACGCGGGTATCGGCTCGGCGATGCTCAACGTCACCCAGCAGGTGGGCGGAGCGGTGGCGATCGCGGTGCTGACCACGATCTACACGAACGCTCGGGACGACGAGTTCGAGCACCAGTTCGCCAAGCTCGGCGAGAAGGCGATCGGCAGCGAGGCGGTACGCAACCTGGCCCTCACCGAGGGCTATACGGCCGGCTTCCTGACCGCTTCGATCCTGCTCGGCATCGCCGCCGTGATCGCCGTGGTGGTGCTCCGGGTCGACAAGTCCGAGCTGTCCAAGGACGCCCCCGCCGGTCTGCACTAGTGCCGTACCAGGCCGACTTGCAGACATACTGACAAACCGTCAGTACCGCGACACCCGGGCTCGGTTCACATCGAACCGAGTCCGGGTGTTCGCGTCCGTGGCCGTGTCGTGTCCGATTCGAACCGATCAGGGAGGGAATTCCCGCTTCCGCGGCCACTCTTCGTGATCGGCGTCTGGGGGAATCCCCAGTGTTTCGGTCGAAGCGGGACGCGGCGTGGGCGGCAGACCGGGCAGGCGGGTACCCTGCGACAGGCAGCGGGTGCTCCACCCCGGGGCACCTCTATCGCGACGACGGGACGACCGGCGCCGTGGCACTCCTCCCGCCTGTTCCTGTCGAAACGGCCGCTCGGCGGGGATGATGGGCGGTGGGGCGACTTCGGGGGGATTGTGACGGAACACGGATGGCCGGGTGAGCCACCGGCCAAGGGGGATCCGGAACGGATCGGTCCCTATGTGGTGCTCGGCCGACTCGGTGCCGGTGGCATGGGCCGCATCTATCTGGGGCGTTCGCCCTTCGGACGACTCGTCGCGATCAAGACGATCCGTTCCGAACTCGGCGGCGACCCGGGCTTTCGCGCGCGCTTCGCGCAGGAGGTGGCCGCGGCCCGCCGGGTCAGCGGTGTGTTCACCGCCGCCGTGGTCAACGCCGATCCGGACGCCGCGGTGCCGTGGCTGGCCACCGCGTACGTACCCGCGCCCTCGCTCGAATCCCTGGTCCGCGCGTGCGGCCCGCTGCCGCCGCGCGCGGTGCGCTGGATGGCCGCGGGTATCGCCGAGGCGCTGGAGTCCGTGCACGCCGCCGGGCTGGTGCACCGCGACCTGAAGCCGTCCAACGTGCTGGTGGCCAGCGACGGGCCCAAGGTGATCGACTTCGGCATCTCGCGCGCCGCCGACTTCGGTTCGCTCACGATGACCGGCGTCGCGGTCGGGACACCGGCGTACATGTCGCCGGAACAGGCGCAGGGTGTCCGTGACATCACCCCCGCGAGCGACATGTTCTCGCTCGGCGCGACGCTGGTTTACGCCGCGACCGGGCATTCGCCCTACCCCGACCGCAAGCCCGCCGAGGCGCTGCTGCGGTTGGTCACCGGCTCCCCCGACCTGGCCGGGCTGCCGCCGGAGCTGACCGGCCTGGTCAATCTGTGCATGCAGCGCGCCGCGGAACACCGGCCGAGCCCGACCCAGTTGCTCAACCAGCTCGCGCCGCTGCTGGACGACAGCGACGCGGACAGTCAGTTGCCGGACAACGCGTCGGCGATGGTGCAGCGGTTCGAGAGCCAGTACCGGCCGACGATGGGCCCGCGGACGCCGCCGGTGCGCGAACTGGTCGAGCCGGAGCGTCCCGAGTTGCCGGAGAACGTGCGCCCGGACCCGAACAACATGGGCAAGCTGCCCAACCAGGTGCGCGAGGAGCCGCGTCCGGCGCCGCGCCCCGAGCCGCACCGGCCCGCGCCGCCACCGCCGCAGCGCCCGCCGACCAACCCGACCCGCAAGCCGCCGCCCCGACCGCCGGTGCCGCCGACGAACACGCCGGTGACCGGGCAGCCGGGCGGCTCGCGACCGGTCGGGGGCCGGCAGGTGTCCACGTCGTCCCCGTCGCCGGCGCTGCCGACCGAACGGGTGGCCAGGCCGCCCGCGCCGATACCCAATTCTCCGGTCACGTGGCCGGAGAGCGGGCCCGACGTACCGCGCCAGCACCCCACGCCGCCGCGCACCCCCACCGGCGGTCTGGAGACCTCGCCGGTGTGGCGGTTCACCGCGACCGGGGAGATCCTCACCCCGCCGGTGCGCGCGGGTTCCGGTCGCACCGCTCGGGTCCACGTGCACAGCAACGACAACGGGCTGCACACCCTGCATCTGGCCACCCGCGAATGGCGGTTCGACTCGTCGGGCTGGTCGCACCCGCCCGCCGTGGACGGCGAGCTGATGTACCTCAGCAGCCAGGACAACCACGTCTACGCCCTGGAGTTGACCTCGCGGCAGTGGCGGTGGAGCTTCCCGACCGGCGGCGAAGTGGTGGCCGCCCCCGTGGTGGCCGACGGCACCGTGTACTTCGGCTCCAGCGACAACGCGCTGTACGCCGTGGACGCGGCCACCGGGCGATGTCGCTGGCGCTTCCCCACCGGCGGCTGGGCCACCTCGCCCACCGTCGTGGACGGCACGGTCTACTTCGGCTCCAGCGACCGCTGCGTCTACGCGCTGGACGCCGCCACCGGCTGGTGTCGCTGGCGCTTCGCCACCGGCGGCTGGGTGTCCTCGCCGACCGTGGCGAACGGCATCGTGCACGTGGGCAGCACCGACCAGTACCTCTACCTGCTCAACGCCACCGACGGCGCGATGCGCGGGTGGTTCGGGGCGGGCGGCCCGGTCGCCCAGCCCGCCACGTCCGGCACCCTGTCCTTCTTCGGCAGCGGCGACGGCGGACTGTACGCGGTCGACGTGAACACCACGCGCTGTGTCTGGCGGTTCGGCGCCGAAGGGTGGGTCACCTCACCGGTGGTCGGCGACGACATCGTGTACGCGGGCAGCAGCAACGGCTCGGTGATAGCGGTCGGCCTGGGCGGCGAACCCCGCTGGCGGTTCACCACCGGAGGCCGGGTGACCTCGCCGGTGGTCGCCGACGGGCTGCTGTTCGTGGGCAGCGCGGACCGGCATCTGTACGTGCTCGACGCCGCGACCGGAAAGGGCCCCTCGGTGGCCACGCCCACCGGCTGAGCGCGACGCGTTCTCGTGCGACCGCGCGGCACCGCGCCGCGCCGCGCACGACGGTCCGACCGCCCATCGGCCCCGACCGCACGGCAGGTCCGAACAACACAACGATCTTGGAGCCGAATACCTCGAACCGCGGTTCGAGATCCTCGACTCCAAGATCGTTTCCGGGTGCTCCCTACGGTCAGCGGGCACCGATGGGGGTGTAGTCGCGCAGCGCCACGCCGGTGTACACCTGGCGCGGGCGGCCGATCTTCGCCTTCGGGTCGGCGATCATCTCCTGCCAGTGCGCTATCCAGCCGGGCAGTCGACCGATCGCGAACAACACCGTGAACATCTCGGTGGGGAAGCCCATCGCCCGGTAGATCAGACCGGTGTAGAAGTCCACGTTCGGGTAGAGCTTGCGCTCGACGAAGTAGTCGTCCGCGAGTGCGCGCTCCTCCAACTGCATCGCGAGGTCGAGCAGTTCGTCCTTCTTGCCCATCCGGGAAAGGACGTCGTCGGCGGCCTTCTTGATGATCGTCGCGCGCGGGTCGCGGCTCTTGTACACCCGGTGGCCGAAGCCCATCAGGCGCACGCCGTCTTCCTTGTTCTTGACCTTGTTCACGAACGAGTCGATGTCGCCACCGTCGTTCTTGATCTGCTCCAGCATCTCCAGCACCTGCTGGTTGGCGCCGCCGTGCAGCGGGCCCCACAGCGCGTTGATGCCCGCCGAGATGGACGCGAACATGTTCGCCTGGCTGGAGCCGACCAGCCGCACCGTCGAGGTCGAGCAGTTCTGCTCGTGGTCGCCGTGCAGGATGAGCAGCTTGTCCAGCGCGTCCACCACGACCGGGTCGGCCTTGTAGGACTCCGCCGGGACCGCGAAGGTCATCCGCAGGAAGTTCTCGACGTAGCCGAGCGAGTTGTCCGGGTAGAGCATCGGCTGACCGACGGACTTCTTGAACGCGTAGGCCGCGATCGTCGGCAACTTCGCCAACAGCCTTATGGCCGAGAGCCGGACCTGCTCCTCGTCGAACGGGTTGTGGCTGTCCTGGTAGAACGTGGACAGCGCGGACACCACGGACGACAACATCGCCATCGGGTGCGCGTCGCGCGGGAAGCCGTCGTAGAACCGCTTGACGTCCTCGTGCAGCAGGGTGTGCTGGGTGATCTCGTCGCGGAAGTTGTCCAGCGCGCTCGCCGACGGCAACTCGCCGTAGATCAGCAGATACGCCGTCTCCAGGAACGTGCCCTGCTCGGCGATCTGCTCGATCGGATAACCGCGGTAGCGAAGAATGCCCTCCTCGCCGTCGATGAAGGTGATCGCCGATTTACACGCGGCGGTGTTGACGAACCCTCCGTCGTAGGTCACCAGCCCCGTCTTGGCGCGAAGTGTCGAGATGTCCACGGCGGTGTCGCCGATGGTGCCCTCGATCAGCGGAAGTGTGTGCTCGTTTCCTTGGTGGCGCAGTACTACCGAGTCCTCGCTCATGGGGGTCCCCTACTTCTCGGCTCAGGCTCCGGCAGCCACCCGGATCGTGTCCGTGCGGTTCCGGTCTTTGTGACATGTGTGCATCAGTACGAATAGCAGGCGCGCGAGGCGACCTCGCAGCCACCTCCCACCCGCGCGACAAACCGTGAGCCGCGTCACCTGACCCAGGGTGGCGGGTCCGGACGCCCGGAGTCATCGTCGCAACGGTGCACGCGTTTCGGCTTCCCGCTACGAGTGTCACCCATGCGGCGCCATGATGAGGGCACACGATCGGGTGGCCCGGGGGGACGTTGCGTGACCGATGCCAGGAGGCGGGGCCCGGCGCCCCTGGATGCGTACGATCCGCGCCGGATCGGGCCCTACCGGGTGCTCTCCCGACTCGGCCGGGGCGGCATGGCGCGAGTCTTCCTCGGCCTGTCCCCCGCGGGACGGCTGGTCGCGATCAAGACGATCCTGGCCGAGCTGGACCACGACGTGGACTTCCGCCGCCGGTTCGCCCGCGAGGTGCACGCGGCCCGGCTGGTCA
The DNA here is from genome assembly GCF_042754445.1 of Embleya sp. NPDC059213. NCBI lineage: Bacteria > Bacillati > Actinomycetota > Actinomycetes > Kitasatosporales > Streptomycetaceae > Embleya > Embleya sp. NPDC059213. The sequence goes on along the minus strand of NZ_JBHZAV010000148.1, from coordinate 4,981 downwards.
GCGGGGTGTTCACGGCCGCGGTGGTGGCCGCCGACCCCGAGGCCGCCCGGCCGTGGCTGGCCACCGCGTACGTGCCCGCGCCGTCGCTGCGCGAGGTGGTCGACGAGTGCGGCCCGCTGCCGCCGGACGCGGTGCGCTGGCTGGCCGCGGGCGTGGCCGAGGCGCTCGGCGCGATCCACGGCGCGGGCCTGGTGCACCGCGATCTGGCCCCGGGCAACATCCTGGTCACCCTGGACGGCCCCAAGGTGATCGACTTCGGGCTCGCGCTCGCCGAGGACCAGGACACCGTGAACCTGGTCGGCACGATCGCGTACATGGCCCCCGAACAGATCGAGGGCGAGTCCGGCACGGTGCGCTCGGACGTGTACGCGATGGGCGCCACGCTGCTGTTCGCGGGCACCGGTCACGCGCCGTACGAGGGCAGCGCGATGCGGGTGATGAACGCCGTGCGCAACCGCGACCCGGACCTGACCGGGCTGCCGGACGCACTGCTGCCGCTGGTCGAGTCGTGCCTGCGCCGGCGCGCCGACCGACGGCCGACGCCGGACCGGGTGGTCGCCGACTTCGCCGACCTGCTGACCAACCGCCGGCGACCGCACGAGGCGGCCACGTGGTTGCCGCGCCCGGTGCTCGAACTGCTCCACGAGCACGAGCGGCGGATCCGGCCCGCGATCGAGCCCGACGGCCGGCCCCCGCGACCGGCGCCCGAGCCGGAGCCCGCCCGAGCCCCCTCGGCCGAGCGCCCGCGCCCGGCCCGACCCGCCTCCCGACGGGCGGCCGAGCCGACGGTGGACCGACCGGCGCCCGCCCCGACCAGGCGCTACACCGAGGATCCGTACGCACACGCGGCCATGCTCGACCGCATCCGCTACGAGGTGAGCGACACCGGGGCGGCGACCGTGCTGGCCTCGTCACTGTCCGAACCGGACCTGCGCCGCCGGCACGCGGTGTTGGCGCCGGTGGTCGGGCCGCCCTTGGGCGCCGGGTACTACGGGCCGCGCCGATCCGCGGTCCGTTTCGGCACGCTGGGCGGTCGACCGACGCTGATCCGGCGCACCGCCGCGCACGCCCTGGTGCTGATCGCGCCGCCCGGGCCCGGTCCCGGCGCGACCCCGCTCGTGGGACCCCGGCACGCGCTCGCCCTGGGCGCGGCCCCGACCGAGCTGCCCGACCTGGACCACCCGAGCGGCCGGGCCGTGCCCCGGCTCGACCCGGCGGTGCTGCACGCCGAGCTGGCCCGCCGCGAGGGCGGCCTGCGGCAGCGCGCCGGCCGGCATCCCGACGTGCTGCTGGACGTGGTCTCGGCGCTGCTCACCCGGCCGGAGGCGACGTTCGCGTTGTCCGAGGCGGACGGCGTGCCGGATCCGGACGCGGTGTTGTGGGGCCTGTGCGACCTGGTCGGCCCGCTGCTGCCGTACCCGCTCTCGCTCTCCACGCTGAGCGCGCCGGAGCCCGCGGACGAACCCCGGCTGGTGGTCCACCGACAGTGGCCGGCCGCCGACCCCCGGACCACCCGGCGACACCGGATCGTCCCCGGCGAGGAGCTGTACTCGATGGGCGACGTGCACCGTGCCGCCGCCGAGGCCCTGGTGCGCTGCTACACCGGCCCGCACTGGGCCGCCGCGGCGGCGGCTCTGCCCCCGTCCGGAGCGTTCCGCTCCGCCGCCCCCGCCGCCCGCTCCCAGGCCGTCCTCAGGGCCCTGGAGGGCCGCTAAGGCGCGTCGGCGACGCGCCGTCGGGTTTCCGGGCCGGGCGGCGGGTCCGGCGGGCTGAGCAGGCCGGCGGTGAGGCCCTCCAGGAGGCCCCGGCCGAGTTCCTCGCCGAGGGCCGCCGTGGCGCGCAGCTCGGCCACGAACGCGCGCAGCGCCCGGAAGGTCTCGCCGTACGCGCGCTGCCGGGCGGGCGGCAGCAGCGGGATCTCGATCCGGCGCACGTCGACCCGGACGATGCTGGACCCGTAGCCGGCCCGCTTGGCATGCGCCGGGTCGGTCAGGAACCCGGCCAGGAACCACGGGTCGAGGGTGACCGGATCGGGGCGCAGCAGATGCAGGTTCGGCCCGAGCACCGCGCCCTGCTCGGCGGCCCCGGCCACCCGGACCGCGTCCGCCCAGCCGCTCTCGCCGCTGCCGAGCAGGGTCGGCACGATCACGTCGCCGGCCCGGATCCGGGGATGTTGCGCCTCGTCCGCCTCGGCCGCGGCCAGCCGCGCGCTGGGCGGGACGGCGGCGGCGAGGTCGGTGGTGGTGAGCATCGGCACCGTCGGCCCGGTCGGCGTCTCCCGGCCGCCGCGCCCGGAGCGGGAGGCGCTGCGGTACAGGGTGACCGCGCCGGTGCGGGCCAGGTCGGCCAGGGCGACCGAGCGCCAGGTCGGGGTGCCGGTGTCGGCGTCGGGCACCGGGGGCACCAGCGCCGGGAGCCGGGTCAGCCGGGCGAGCAGGCGTTCGCGCGTGTCGTGCACCCGCTCGGCCACGTTCAGGTCGGTGCGCTCGGGCAGGTTGTGCGCCGGGGTCAGGTCGACGTTGTCGTCGAGCAGTTCGATCAACGGCACGGCGCGGTGGCGACCGGGCGCCTCGACCAGCGCGCCCGGGTCGGTGCCGAACTCGCGCCAGGCGCCCACCGCGGCCCGCGCCTCGGCCGCATCCTCCAGCGCGGCGAACAGCACATGTGAGGGCATCAGCGCGCCGGTGGGTCGTTCCAGGAGCCACAGGTGCAGCGCGACCCCGAAGGGCGGCGCGGCGCCCGCCGGCAGCGCGATCACCGCGCGCAGTGCGCCCCGGCGCAGCAGTTCGGCCCGGATCCGGCGCCCCGAGCCGCGGGCCGCGACGGCGGGCGGCATCAGCAGCACCACCCGACCGCCGACCCGGGTGTGTGCGAGCGCGTGCTGCACCCAGGCCAGTTCGGATTCGGTGCGCGCCGGCAGGCCGTACTCCCAGCGCGGATCGTAGGCCAGTTCGTCGTGGCCCCAGTTGCGGTCGTTGAACGGCGGGTTGCCCACCACGGTGTCGAACAGTTCGCCGGGCCAGGCGTCCGCGCGCAGCGCGTCGTCCTCGGCGACGGCTACGTCGGTGTCGGGGCCCGCGCCCGGGTGCAGCGCGATCCGGGCCCGGACCAGTCGGGCCAGGGCGGGCGCCTCGGTCTGTCCGCGCAGGGTGCGTGCGGTGCGTACGAAGCCGAGCAGCAGGTCGCCGTGCGTGGTCGCGGGGTTCAGCACCGAGGTCGCGGATTCGCGCCCCACGCCCGCGAGTTCGGCGATCAGCGCGACGGTGGCCGGCGGGGTGACCCCGCCGGGGCCGGCGGCCGATTCGGCGAATCGGGTGTAGAGGTCGGCGAACACCGCGGGGGCCCCGCGGCTGCCGGCCAGGTCGGTCGCGGCCCGCAGCAGCGCGGCGTGCGGGCCGACCGGCGCGGGTGAGCCGGCCAGCAGGTGGTCGCCGATGTCGGCGAGCCGCTCGGGGATGTCGCCCGAGGCGGCGACCATGCGCCACAGGTGCTCCTCGGGGGCCACTTCGGCGATCTTGCCCTGGGCCCGCAACCAGCCCTCCACCTGGGACAGCGCGAAGGTGGGGCTGGCGTCGCTGCCGCCGACCGGCCGCGGGAAGTCGTCGAAGCGCCGACGCCAGTTGCTCACGGCGGCGCGCCCGACACCCGCGATACGGGCGATCTCGGCAGCGGTGACCTGGGGGCTGGTGGGCACCGTCTCCTCCTCATGGCGGGGTTGTGAACCATCGGAGTTAACCATAGAGAGAAGACGTGATGTGTGAGCAGATTCAGTGTTGACAGCGTTCACAGGCACTGCTTCTATTGACCTCGACAGCACGGAGCAACCCCGGAAACACCCGCACCGCACTGTCGTCCCACGGTCGGCCGCTCGGGCCGACCGACCCGGTCGGCGCCGCCAGGCAGCCGATCCCGCAGTGCCGCCGAAGGGAATCCCTCATGTCCGCGCTCGCTCCCCGGCCGACCGTCCCGCAGCAGTCCGCTTCGACCGCGACCCCGCGCGGACGTCGCCGCGCCCTGATCACCACCGTGGCCGTCGCCGCGACGATCGCCCTGACCGGCTCGCTCGCCGCCTGCGGACCGGAGAAGAAGGACGAGGGCAAGGCGGCCAGCGCCTCGGTCGAGTCGCCCAAGACCACCGGCGCGGCCGACGTGAGCGCGGCGCCCAAGGGCGAGTCGCCGAAGGCGGACGACAAGGCCGAACCGAAGGGCGGCGCCGACAAGGCCGCCCAGGACCTGTTGGCCCACCTCAAGACCACCAAGCACGGCGGCGTGGTGTCCGAGGTCCGGATCGCGAAGCAGTACGAGCGCTACGAGGTCACCGTCAACACGACGCTGCCCGCCGAGATCTCCATCACCGAGGACGCCAAGGGCGCGAACGCCCGGATGGACAAGGGCCAAAAGCTCGCCGTCGAGGCGATGCAGTGGGCGCAGGACTCGTCGAGCCTGAACATCTCCTCGGTGTCGGTGCTCGACAAGGAGAAGGGCACCGCGGGCATCGAGAACGGCGCGGAGAAGGACACCGACAAGGCCGGCTCGCAGAAGTACGCCGCCGACCTGCTCGCCAAGCTGAAGACCACGACCTACGGCTCGCTGGTCACCAAGGTCCGGATCACCAAGACCTACTCCGGTTACGACGTCGCGGTGCTCACCACGCTGCCGGCCGAGGTCTCGCTCACCGAGAACCTCTCCGCCGAGTCCGCCCGGATGGACAAGGGCGGCAAGCTCGCCAACGAGGCCAAGCAGTGGGCCGAGAGCAACACCACCCGCAAGGTCTCCTCCGTCGAGATCCTCGACGTCGAGAAGGGCACCGCGGGCATCGAGAACCTCGGCTGACGAACGCCGGCCCCGGAGAGGACGACACAGACCTTCGTCCGGGGGATCGACTTTCATCCGGGGGGGGTGGGGGACGCGGGGGCGGGGCGCCCATGGGTGGCCCCCCCCCCCCGCCAGCCCCGGCCCGGTTGGGTACCCCCCCGCCGCG